>JANOTC010000380.1:0-16168 GCA_031416175.1 Gammaproteobacteria bacterium | reverse complement strand
CGATCCTATCCAGCGAGATCGACAGGTCGCGCAAGGCTTCAGGCGTTTCGCCCACGTCCTTGAGTAAGCGCCGACGTAGCGCGAGGCTCTCTTCAAACGCGGCACGTGCGTCGTCCCAACGTGAGAGCGCCTGTGCGATGTCGCCGACCCTATTCAGCGAGATTGACAGGTCGCGCAACGCCTCAGGCGTCTCGCCAGACGTCTGCACTAAGCCACGCGCTATGCCCAGCGCTTGACGGCTGGCTTTCTCCGCCTCTCTAAAGCGGGCCTTTCTCAGAAAAACCTCAATGGCCGATTCCGCCGCCAACAAAATCCCACGCTCCGGCTCCGGATCATCCCGCACCCGATCCCATTCAGCAACCAACTGACGCTCGCTCTCCGACAAAGGTACTTCGACAGCAGCTTCTATTCCGACGCTCCCAATCGAGATCGCTTCACTAACAACAGGGGTCGGCAAAGCATCTAACATCCCATCGGTATTATTCAACGTAAAGTCACGAATAGCCCACAAGTCGGGAACCAGTGCCTTAATTTGATCGCGTTCACGCGCAGGCAACACAAGAATCAACGGGCGCGTAAGCGTGCGCCGCAACGACTCGCGTTGTTCGTTTAACCGTGCGAGGAAATTCATTCGCGCTACGTGCCAGGATTCGTCGCTTTGCTGGGAAAGATCGACCCAATAAGGTGCGTCGAGATTTAAAATTCCCGGAATTAATAGCTTGGGTAGGAGCTGATCGGCTAGTTCGTCCGCATCAGCGCACTCAAAGCGGCGCATGCGCGTCACACGTACACGATAAATGTCAGCGAGACGTTCGCGAAAAATATTGGTCGCGCGCGGATCGGAATTGAAAATGAAAAGCAGCGCGAAGTGATCCGACAATTCCAGATGTTGTTTGAAACGCCGCCAAACGGCTTCGCCGTCGCGGTTAAGGCGTGGCGTGGGTATCATCGCGCACGGCGTACTTGTCGACCTCGGAAGCGAGCAGTGGATGGATGTCGTACCACGGTTCACCGTTGAGGTAGTTCATGATGAGGTTGGAGTCGAGGAAACGGGCTAAGCGAGGCAGGTCATCCGTGTTATTGAGCGAGGCGTCTTTGTTTTTTTGAATGCGGGCGAGCCAGCGTCCGTCATCCGCCGCAATGGGCAACAACTCGCTACGCAATTGTGATTCGACGGCATCCAACGTGCTATCACTCGCAGGCACGTCGCGCTCTGTGCCGAGCATAAGGCTAATCAGACATTCGCGGATAAGGCGGAAATAATCGCGCACATCGCCACCGGAGGACGTCGCGAGTCGATTAAGCTGAGCTTCGGAAAAAACGCTTCCCCAGTTCTGATAGCGCCGTTGAATGATTTCGCGCATGACACCCAAGCCATGTTGGTCGGCGACGCCGCTTCGATCTCGCACATGCACGTTGGGCCAGGAGACAATCGCATGTCCGCCTAAATTCTGACCTGCTTTGGGTGCGAGAGGAATGAGAAAGGGCGGAACCGTGTACACAATATGCAAAAGATCGAATTGAAGATTCGCTCCGTGCCCTGAAAACAAGTTCACCACGCTGTCGTGGACTTGTTGTGCCTCACTGCCGACGCCGCGGATTTGTTCAACCGAATCGACTAGCAGGACCACCTTTTTATGCGGATCGCCCGTTTGCTTGCGAATCGTCGAAACTAAATTAGTGACGAAGGCCCGCGCGTCGCGCATTAATCCGGTGATGTGTCCGCGCAATGCAAATTGCAGTCGTTGTTTAAGGGTAGGTTCGGTTTTAAGTTGTAGGCCGAGTGTGGCTCCAAAATCATTCATGCTGTAGTCGAGTTCGAGTCCCTCTACTTCAACCTTCGAGTTTTTTAGGAAAGCAACAAACCGCGCCCAATACGATTCCGAAATTGAGCCATACCCGCTTTTTTCACCTTCGAGGGCCAAGGCAACCATAAGTGACAAAACGAAATCACTGATCTCCGTCGGCTTGGTCATTAACACGTAGTCTGCCATGTCCACTAACATGACGTGACAGCCGTCTTTTTCTAGTTGCGCCTTCAATCGTCGTAACTGGGTACTCTTTCCATTGCCGCGAAACCCCGTGAGTAAGTTCACGCTTTGTGATTCGGACAAGGAAATTTTCAGGCGTAGACGATCAATGGGGTCCTTTTCCGGGTCGTGACCAAAGATGGGAACGTAATACCGATCAGTCGGTTCCAGTGGCAACTCACCACGCCCGCTTAGCGATTTGTAAAACGTCTCCAATTCCAGTTTAGTCATAGTTCCTTGCACCCAAATCCTGCTCGCGGTTATTCTCTTTGTTTACACTAAGCCCGAATCAATGTCCCCACGCCTTCATCCGTGAAAATCTCCAACAACACGGCATGCTCCACCCTGCCATCAATAATGTGCGCAGACTTCGCCCCGTTCTGCACCGCCGCCAAGGCACTGTTTATCTTCGGCAACATGCCGCCGTAAATCGTACCATCGGCAATCAGCGCGTTCACTTCCGCCGCCGTTAACTTCGGAATCAAATTCTCGCTCTTGTCCAATAAGCCAGCAATATTCGTTAACAAGATTAACTTCTCCGCCTTTAGCGTAGCCGCCAACGTGCCTGCCACTAAATCAGCATTAATGTTATAGGAAAAACCATCTTCACCCACGCCTATGGGCGCGATAACAGGGATGAAATCATCCTTAGCGAGCATGTCGATAATGCGCGTATCAATGCTTTCTACTTCGCCGACATGGCCGATGTCGATAATTTCCGGCGCTTCCAATTCTGGCATGTTACGCGTCATAACCAGTTTCTTGGCGCGTATTAATTTACCGTCTTTACCCGTAAGGCCGACCGCGCGCCCACCGTGGCGATTAATCAGGCTAACGATTTCTTTGTTAACCAAGCCGCCGAGCACCATTTCAACCACGTCCATGGTTTCGTCGTCGGTGACGCGCATGCCTTGCACGAACTCGCTTTGCTTGCCGATGCGTTTGAGCATATTGCCAATTTGCGGCCCACCACCGTGCACCACCACGGGATTAAGTCCAACCGCTTTCATGAGCACGATGTCACGCGCGAAGCTCTGCTTGAGCGCTTCATCGACCATGGCGTTGCCGCCGTACTTGATGACGACGGTTTTTCCAGCAAAGCGCTGAATATAGGGCAGGGACTCCACTAAGACCCTGGCAATATTATGGGCAGAATTGGCGCTAAGACTCATGGTGGCTCCTAGAAAGGCAGCGTCAGGGACGGATCAAGTTGTAAGAACAACGCTCGGAAACGTTCTTGTACGCGTTTCATGGCCGCGACATCGACGCCTTCAAAGCGTATCACCAAGCAAGGCGTCGTATTGGAGGCGCGTACTAACCCCCAGCCGTCGGCGAAATCGACCCTCAGGCCGTCGATTGTCGTCGACTTGCCGTCAGGGAAATTAGCGGCCGCTTTGAGTTTTTCGGCAAACGGATGATGCTCGCCCTCGCGCATGTCGAGACGCAGCTCTGGCGTATTCACCATGTTAGGCAGTGAATCGAAAATTTCGCGGGTGCTGCGCGAATCCTTCGCCAATATTTCCAAGAGGCGGGCGCCGGTATAGAGCGCGTCGTCGAAGCCAAGCCAGCGTTCCTTGAAGAAAATATGGCCGCTCATTTCGCCTGCTAACGGCGCGCCGGTTTCTTTCAGTTTAGCTTTAACCAAGGAATGGCCGGTTTTCCACATTAATGGTTTTCCACCGGCTTCGACAATGGCGCTTTCCAAATTGCGCGAGCACTTAATGTCGTAAATGATTTCTGCGCCGGGGTTTCGACTCAAAATATCTTGCGCGTACAAAATCATTTGCCGATCCGGCCAAATAATTTCGCCAGACGGCGCCACGACGCCAAGGCGGTCACCGTCGCCATCAAAGGCAAAGCCCGCATCGGCGCCGGATGATTTAACCGCGTGAATCAAGTCTTCCAAGGTTTCCGGTTGGCTAGGGTCGGGATGATGGTTAGGAAAATTGCCATCAATCTCGCAATACATTTCCGTTACGTCGCAACCCAGCGCGCGAAATAGCTTGGGGGCGAGTTCACCGGCGACGCCATTGCCGCAGTCGACAATGATCTTGAGTTTACGCGCAGGCTTGATGTCAGCGGTGATGCGGTCAAGGTAAGTCTGCGACACACTTTGTTGACGCAATTTTCCGCTACCTTTAACGAAATCGCCTGTTTTAACGCGGCGCTTAAGCGCCTGTACGCTTTCGTTGGCAAGCGTGTCGCCACCCATCATCATTTTCAGGCCATTGTAATTCGGCGGATTATGCGAACCGGTGAGCATGATGCCAGTGGCGGTGCCAAGTTCATAGGTCGCGAAATACAGCACTGGGGTGGGCACTTGGCCAACATCTATCACGTCTATGCCAGTCGACAATAAGCCATCCGTGAGTGCCTGTTGCAAACGTGGACCTGACAAACGTCCGTCCCGGCCAACAGCAACTCCGCGTTGGCCTATGGCCAAGGCTTCGCTACCAAACGCCCGGCCAATGGCATAGACCGTGTCGTTAGTTAGCGTTTCATCAACGATGCCACGAATGTCGTACGCTTTAAAAATGGAGTCGGCGACCTGATTGCCGACATCTTGGTAAATTCGTTTCGTCATGCGTTGGGTCCTTGTGCTTGAAACTGCCTAATTCAATGTCGGCCTGAAGAGCCAAAACCGCCGTGCCCACGTTCGCTCGATTGAAAATTTTCAACTACTTCAAATTGCGCTTGTACGACAGGCACAAACATTAATTGTGCAATACGTTCACCGACTTGAATCGTGAACGGCTCACGCGCGCGGTTCCAGCATGACACCATCAATTGGCCTTGATAATCCGAGTCGATCAAGCCGACGAGATTCCCCAACACAATGCCATGCTTGTGGCCCAAGCCAGAGCGCGGAAGAATGATCGCCGCGAGGTGCGGGTCGCCGACGTAAATGGCGATGCCAGTGGGAATGAGCTGGGTTTCGCCGGGCGCGAGCACCAACGGCTCCTTTAGCAAGGCGCGCAAATCCATGCCGGCCGAACCAGGCGTAGCATAAGCAGGCAACGGAAATTCGCTGCCAATGCGTGTATCTATAATCTTAACTTGGATGCTTTTCATGGTACTTTTCCGCAATCAATCGAATCAATTCACGTGCAATGGTCACTTTAGGCGCACGCCGTAATAAGCTGCTGCCTTCTGGGTAGAATACGTGTAAGGCGTTTTCGTCGCTATTGAACCCGCTGCCTTCGCTGTCACCACGTTCGCCGACCCAGTTGGCGGCAATCATGTCCAGGCGCTTATTCGCCATTTTTTCAAGTGCGTATTGCTCAAGATCCTGAGTTTCCGCTGCAAAACCGACACAATAAGGGCGTGCAGGAGCGAGTGAAACTTCCGCTAAAATATCGGGATTCCTCACTAAACTGAGCACAAGTTCTTCGTTCTTTTTCTTTATTTTGTGTGCAGAGGCTTCGCTCACGCGATAGTCCGCAACGGCGGCGGTGGCTATGAAAATGTGGGCGTCAGTCACGTGCTCTAACACCGCAGCACGCATATCTAGCGCCGACATCACATCCACGCGTTCAACGAGGTAAGGGCAGGGCAAACGTGTAGGGCCGCTAACTAAGGTAACCATCGCACCCGACGCCCGCGCGGCGCTGGCTAAGGCATAACCCATTTTGCCGGAACTGTGATTCGACAAGAATCGCACCGGATCAACCGCTTCGCGCGTTGGCCCTGCCGTAATAACCACGTGTAGACCGTTGAGATCGGCGGGCGGAAGTAGCCGCCCGACTATGGCCTCGACCAGTTGGTTAGGTTCCAACATGCGGCCTGAACCCGTTTCACCGCAGGCTTGATCGCCCGCACTCGGCCCGAACAAGGCCACGCCACGCGCACGCAAGTCGGCCACATTGGCCTGAACGGCGGCATTACCCCACATTTGTTGATTCATTGCGGGCGCGATAGCCAAAGGCGCGGCAGTCGCGATGCACAGCGTGCTCAGGAAATCGCCCGCCAAGCCTTGTGCTAGTTGGCCTATAAAGTCTGCGCTGGCCGGGGCGATAACAACTAAGTCGGCCCAGCGCGCCACGCTGATGTGTTCCATTGCATCGGCGTCGCTAGTGAATGCGTCGTTAAACACAGGCAGGCCGCTCAGGGCTTGAAACGTAGTGGCGCCGACGAAACGTTCCGCATTGCGGGTCATTACCACGCGAACCTGAGCACCGGCGTCACGCAACCGGCGCACCAATTCCGCGCTTTTATACGCGGCGATGCCCCCGGTTACGCCTAATACGATTCGTTTGTCAGTAAGTGTTTTCATTGGCGCGGATTGTAGCGTGTTGTTTATTGTAGTGCACGAGGTAGCTTTGTGTGGCGATTACTGACTGGCCTGTAAACGAACGTCCGCGCGAGCGCCTTTTAGCGCACGGTGCCGCCGCATTGTCCGACGCCGAACTGTTGGCGATTTTTTTACGCACGGGTGTGAAAGGCAAGACCGCGGTGGATCTTGCGCGCGAGTTGTTGCTTCATTTCGGTAGTTTGCGCGTTTTACTCGCAGCCGATTGCGATACTTTTTGCCAAGCCGAAGGGCTCGGACCCGCCAAGTTCACCCAACTGCAAGCGGTAGTGGAAATGAGTCGTCGGCATCTGGCTGAAACACTACAGCGAGGAGACGCATTCACCAACCCTCAGGACGTGCGTCGTTTTCTTATCGCCAAGCTGCGTGACTGCCAGCATGAAGTATTCGCCTGCCTCTTTCTCGACAATCGTCATCGTGTTTTGTCCTACGAGGAGCTGTTTCGTGGCACCTTAGACGGTGCCAGCGTGCATCCTCGTGAAGTCGTTAAACACGCATTGGCGGCTAACGCAGCAGCGGTTATTTTAACGCATAACCATCCTTCCGGCATCGCCGAGCCAAGCGCGGCGGACCGTGCGCTAACGGCAAGACTTAAAGATGCGTTGGCTTTGGTCGATATTAGGGTGTTAGACCACTTCATCGTTGGCGAAGGTGGAGGATATTCGTTTGCTGAGCACGGAATCTTATAATTTGGTAAATATAACAATAGATTGCGCGAAAGTCGTGCCGATGTATTCGAATCGGAAATGTACGTCAGACATGTGCGCTTCCGTTTTTACAGGCACTTGCCGAGCCAGACGTGCCGCGAATCAACGCGGTTTCAGCCTGATTGAAATGATGATATCCATGACGCTTTCATTAATTGTGATGGCAGGTGCGACCAGTCTCTTTTCGGCCACGATTGGGGTCAATTCGGCGGTTATTAAATCCGCGACACTAAATCAAGATGTGCGCACTGTCGTCGATTTTATGCTGCGGGATATTCGGCGCCATGGCTATTTTTCAGGCGACTCGCTGATTACCGTCAATCAATTCGACACGCAATGGCAGGTAAACGCCGCTGAAAACTGCGTTTTTTATGCGTACGACGCGAAGAAAGACGCTGTTGTCGATGCTGACGACAAAATGGGCTTTCGCCTGGCGCAAAATGGCATCCAAATGCGCAGGAACGGGGCAAAATGCGAGGAAAATGCTTATTGGGAAAATGTAACTGATCCGGCCATGCTCAAGGTTACCCAATTTAAAGTAACCAAAAATCCCGTCTTTTGCACCAATATTACGACACTTGTTCACGCCGATTGTTTGGGCGTAAACCCAATAGTAGGAGACATTTTCGTAACCACTCACGACGTAACAATTTTAATGACTGCAGAGGTTACTAATGATCCGACCATTAACGTGACAACAGAGCAAAGAGTAAGAATAAAAAATGACGCCGTCCGAGTTTATTGATTCAGTGGCGGCCGACGGGATGATCGACCATGCGCTGCTGAAAGTAAGAGCGGGACAACGCGGCGCAGCGACCTTGCTCACATCAACTGTGTTGTTGATGTCGATAAGTGTTATAAGCGTGTACACTGCGCGCATGAGCATTACTGAACAACGTGTCGCCGCGAATGCAATTTGGAGCCAGCAGACGTCGGATGCAGCGCAGTCAGCGATGGACAATATTACTAATTTCTCCCAAGCCGATTTGCAAGTCCTCGCGGCGGGAGCCACAAGCATTACCTTTACCAATGACCCGGCCTACGTAACGTCGAACGCTCAAAGGAACAATCCGGCCATCACGGTGCCTGTTGGTATAGTGTATACCGCCTTGGTTTCCAGCGTGGATGCCTTCAAGACCGCTGAAATAGCAATTTCGGCAACCGGTGCATCTGGCGTGTCTAAACAAACCCTATATCAAAAAGTCAGTTTCGGATCTTTTTTACTTGAGCTGCCATTGAGCACAGTGACCGCATTGGGAACGGCTACAATTTCGCAATTTTCAAACATTACGGCTAGCATCGCGACGACCAATGCGACTGCAGTGGTAGACGGAAAGCGCGTTTGTCCAAGCAGTCAATCCATTATGGCTAATGCTGTCACGCCCACTGCGCCGCCAGCACCCACAGCCATTGAAGTGGGAGTGGCAATTTACACATCGAATCCGGCAGCAGCCACGTTGGAGAACCTTACGCCGATTCAATTTGACGCGAATTTTTTTTCCGATTCAAGTAAACACCTAGCCGAAACCTCCCAGCTAGTGATCGACTGCAAAAAGGGTTGCACGAATGTCGATGTGCAGGGGAGAAAAGGGCTGCTTTGGATTGAAGGTGATCTCACTTTGCAAGGCGGTACACTAGGAGATTTCGGCGCGATTGGTAATGCGAGCGCCAATAATACGCTAGCCGGAACCGACTCTTCGCCGGTCCTACTTTTTGTCAATGGCGACCTGTCGATAAGCGGTGGCGCTGTCGTCAATGGCTTGATCTATGTACGTGGCAATTGGGACAACAAACAAGGAACTGCCTCCATTAACGGCGCTGTCGTGGTTAACGGTACCGGCAACGCGGATGGAAGCGCGGGGAATGGATCAGGAAACATCACGGGAACGCAAAACTTGACCATCAGTCATGAATGCTACGTCTTACAAAACGTTCAAAAAATTGGAAAATTCGTTCAGATCGCTGGCACCTGGCGCGATTTTTAATCGTGCGCTCGCGTAGAAATACATCGCTATCCAACGCATTTCGAGGATGCCATGCTCACAGATAATCCGAACGGACGAGTTAGAGGATTCTCACTCGTTGAAGTCATGATTTCAATCTTGATTTTAGGCGTTGGCTTCGCGGCGATGGCGCAGTTACATCGAACTAATGTCGACGGCAGCATTTATGCGCGACAGAGTTCAGTAGCAACGGTATTGGCACAAAAGAAACTCGCGGTGCTTTCATCACAGCTTAGCGCTGCACGCAACGGCACAGAGGTCGTTCAAGACGGTGGTTTGGCATACACACTAACGTGGATTGTGTCTGAGGCGAGTGATGGGACAACGCGCGTCAATGTGTCGGTTGTGTGGCCGGACGGGTCATCGAAGTCCGACAATACGATAACGTTGGCAGCAGTGGCGCAAGGCTATGTGCCAGATCAGGCGTTTAGAAATTGGAAAATTATTCCTGGCTCGCCGCCTGAAACACTGGAAGACACGTTTACTAAATTTTCCAATTCATCTGCCGCGACAAGCAATTCGACAACCTTATCGAGTGTATCGTCAACGACCTCCTCGACAACTACGACCTCTAAGTTGACGCCTACTACCACAACGTCGAAACCAAAGGACGACGACGAGGATGAAGACGACGACGATGATGATGATGACAAGGACAAGGACAAGGATAAAAAGAAAAAGGAGCACAGTGATAATGGTTTGCACAAAGGTCAGCTTTAACTAACACAGCCCTGACCGAACTTGTTTCGGTCAAGGTTAGTTAACCCCTCTGCACTATCTCCCCGATAACTTCAGTTTACACACAGTGAGTCGTTATACCCACGGTATAAGCAAGTAACAGGCTGAGGTTGTCAAATGAAAGCGCTGATCGTCGATGATCAAGCATCCATACGCGGGATGCTGAAAATGCTGGTATCTGAACTTAAGTTCGAGCAGATATTGGAAGCAGAAAACGGGGTAGACGCCGTGGCTTCGTACAAAGAAAATAAGCCGGAATTGGTGTTAATGGACATTAACATGCCAAAGATGACGGGCGTCGAAGCGCTGGGTCTTATCATGGAGCATGATAGCGAGGCTGTCGTTGTGATGCTCACTTCGCAAGACACGGTTCTTGTTGTGCGCCAATGTTTGGAAGCAGGCGCCTCTCACTACATTTTAAAGAATTCGCCGCCGCCGCAAATCCTTGAACAACTTAAGGAACTCATGACAGACTGGTATGGCTAGCGGCGGACACGAAGTACCGCCCGGAAGCGCGTTTTGTCCCACCTGCGGGACAGCGAGTGACGTCATCCGTTGCCGCTGCGGTGTTGCCTGTGGCGCAAATGACAGTTTTTGTCGCGCATGCGGGCAATCTTTGGTGCAGACACTCGCGGCTGGCCATGTCGCAACTTCATCCCATACCAAGCTTTCTTTACTACTCAGTCTGCTGCCGGAAGGAACGCTGGCGCCTGTGGCTTCCACTAACAAGGCCGACGCCAAAGACATTCAGGATATGGTGAAGTTGTTCCGGCGTGAGCCACGAAAGAAAAAAGTCGAGGACGGCAATGGCGGAAATTAGTCTCCCTGATTTCATGGCGGAAGTGGCGAAACTTGCTCAAATATCAGTGAGTCGGTTTGACAATGTCCCGGCTGCTGATAAGAAGGATATCTTTATATTGGCGGAAACGGTCGCCAAGCGCCGTTGGCTAGAGCGCGACAAGGTTGGTATGTTGCTCGGCAATGCGCTAAGCATGACGTATCTGGATTTGACCACCACGCTTTTTCAGCGCGAAGCAATTGATCTCTTGCCCAAAGAGTTTGCAAAAAAATATAACGCCATCCCCGTTTATCGTTTTGGAAGCACGGCGACAGTCGCTATGTCGCGGCCGTTCGACGAGAGGGCAGTAAGCGCGGTTAGGGCAATTATTCCTTGCCCTGTCGACTTCGTAATGAGTTTTTCCGACGAAATCAGTGCAGCCATTGCATTGCAGTACGAAGTCAAAGACACGATTGACGTGGTCGCCTTGACGACAGAACTAAACGCGATCGCCAATATGAGCGAAGAAGCACTTTCCAAATACAAACCCGTGGTGGAATTGGCGGAAAATCTATTAATGTTGGCGATCAAGGAAGGGGTGTCGGATGTGCACATAGAGCCTAAAGAGACCACCTGCTCAGTACGCTTTCGTAAAGACGGCGTCTTGCGACAACGATTGGTGCTCAGTTCCAGCATGACGTTGGCCTTGGTATCACGCTTCAAAGTAATGGCGCGCATGAATATTGCGGAAAAACGCAAACCGCAAGACGGTCGAATTAAGTTCACAACCTCCGTAAAAGACATCGACATTCGTGCGAGTTCATTGCCAATATTGTATGGTGAAAAAATCGTCATGCGGCTTTTGGGTTCCTTGGCGAAACAAGTGCCGCTGAATATTGAACGCCTAGGCATTTCCCCGCATGTGCTCAAAGATTTCAAGAAAGTGCTAGATGAGCCAAACGGAATTGTATTTGTGACCGGCCCAACCGGTTCTGGTAAGACAACAACGCTTTACGGCGCCTTAAATTATTTGGATCACCCGGAAGACAATATCACTACGATTGAAGACCCCGTGGAATACGTCATGCCCGCGTTTAATCAATGCCACGTAGATGACAAGGCAGGTCGCTCGTTCAGCCAAATTTTGCGTTCAATCTTGCGTCAGGACCCTGATGTCGTGTTGGTCGGAGAAATTCGTGATGGTGAAACTGCCAATATCGCCACACAAGCCGCGTTAACCGGGCATTTGGTGTTAAGCTCGGTACATACCAATAGTGCTTTGCAGGCGATGACGCGCTTGACAGACATGGGTGTGCCCGCTCACGTATTAGCGCCGACAGTCAAGGGTATCGTTGCGCAGCGCTTAATTCGGCGCTTGTGTGAATATTGCAAACAAACGGTGAAAGAGCCGACAGCAGAATACTTGAAGTGTTATCTCGACGTGGACATTCCCTCTTTAGATAATCTTCCGCCGCTCTATGAAGCGGTCGGGTGTAAGCATTGCAACGGTAGCGGCTACTCCGGGCGCTTGGGCATACACGAGATATTGGTGGTGGATCAGTCCATACAAGACTTGCTCATGGCAGGGCGCCCTCTTGCGGAGCTAAGGCGCTTCGCTTATGAAAACGGCTTCGTGGATCTACGGGCGGATGGCTTTCTAAAAGTGCTACAGGGCCTGACGACATTCGACGAAGTCGCCCACGCGACTTCCGAAATTTAAGCAATAACGTACTATTTCGTCATGTCAGACTTGCCTCCCGACATGCTTTTTGGTATAAATTGCGGCCTTTCACCCGCCAGGACAGTCGCGGGTATGATTTTCCGGGAGTGCTGAATATGTCTAAAGTGTGTGAAGTTACTGGGAAACGCCCGATTACCGGGAATAACGTGTCCCACGCCAATAATCGTACGAAGCGTCGCTTCTTGCCGAATCTGCATGCGCGCCGGTTTTGGGTGGAAACCCAAGGTCGCTGGGTTACCCTGCGTGTAAGCTGCAAGGGTTTGCGCATCATCGATAAGCTTGGAATCGAACAAGTTCTGTCTGATATCCGCAGTCGCGGCGCTCAGGCGTAAAGAAGGGTTGAGTCATGCGTGAAAAAATTAAGTTAATATCGTCTGCCGGAACCGGCCATTTCTACACAATGACCAAGAATCGTCGTACTCATCCAGACAAAATGGAAACGAGTAAGTACGATCCTGTTGTGCGTAAACACGTACCGTACAAAGAAGGCAAGATTAAGTAATCTGCCGGAATTGTCGCCAATAAAAAACCCGCCTAGGCGGGTTTTTTATTGGCATTTCATCACACCTCTCTTTTCCAGGCAAAAAAAGGGCGCTTGTTGCCAAGCGCCCCGGTAAATTACTCACTTAAGAAAGGCGCTGTTTAGCGCCTTCAGCTAGCCTTATTCGTTTGTGACAAACATCTCGACGCGGCGGTTTTGCGCGCGGCCAGTATTGGTCTTGTTCGTCGCGACTGGCTTGTCTTCGCCAAAGCCCTTGTTACGTAAGCTGCCGGTAGTTACGCCCTTCTTCGCAAGATACGCACTAACTACGTGTGCACGTTTTTCGGACAACTTCTGGTTGAAGGTTTCTGAACCGATAGCGTCCGCATGCCCCGTTACTTCCACTACTTGACCGGGATTGGCCATAAGTTCGGCGGCGACAGCGTCCAAGGTCTTCTTCGACGCGTCATCCAATTCGGCATTGCCGAAGCCAAACTGCAGTTTGTTCAAGGCAACCGTTGTCGTGATCGGGCAGCCTTTTTCATTTACCTTGGAGCCAGCCCTCGTGTCGGCGCAGGCGTCAGACGCGTCGGCAACGCCGTCGCTGTCCGCGTCAATTGCGCAACCATTGGCGCCCACTTTTACGCCAGTAGAAGTGTTGGCGCATTGGTCAGCGTTATCAGGGACGCCATCTTTATCGCCATCAATAACAGCAACCACAACCGGTGCGGGTTCGGATTTCGCGACAGGCTCCACTTTGGTCACGGTGGCAGCGACGATAGGTGCAGGAGTTGCTATGACAGGCTTGGCTTCGACTACAGGCTTAGCTTCCACAACGGGCTTAGCCTCGACAGCGGCCACTGCAACGACAGGCGCGGACACTGTTTTTTCAGCGGCCAATTTTGGCGCTGCCATCGGCTGCGCTTCGGTTGCCGCTGCACGTTCGGACTTACTCTTACCCAAAGGCAAAACAATGCCGAGATTGAACACAACGTCGCCAAAACTGTCTTCTGACGCCAGGCTCTTGTTGTCGAGGTCCATGCGATAACGCACGTCGGCTCGTAGGCCTAAGCCTTCCTTGCCAATGGCGTACAATGCGCCCACGCCAGCGTTTAAGGCGGCATTGTTATGCGAAGTACCGCGCAGTTCGTTGCGTATCGCGCCTGCGCCAATCACGCCGTAGGGTGTCAACACTGACTCGCGATTCCAGATATACAAGCCGTCGATCATCAAAGCGCGCTGATTGAACGCGCTGCTGCCGGTGTCCAAGTCCAATTCGTTGGCTCGGGCAACGAATTCGATGTTCCAGTGTTCGCTGACAGGTTTGCCAATGCCAAAGAACGCACCGCCGCCATTTTCTGCGTCTCGGCTGCCGTCCGGAAGGGTGTAAGACAGGCCGGGCGCTAAATACACGCGGCTATCATATTCACCGGCTAGGGCGGCGCCCGCAACAGCGCTACCACACAATAATGCGACTGCCATAGCAGTAGGATTCATTTTCATCGTTTGGGCTCTCTCAAGTTGAAATTCGTGATCCAGGTCACCTTGGCGTGCACGATACCCGTTGGAGCGTCGTTTGGAAAGACCTTACAAAAAATTTGACAATTGTGAATATGAAGGGGCTTTGCCCGCAAACGGTTGTTTACGGTAACGTCGCAGAAGGGCGGCCGAATTGATCGGCACTGGAAAAAATGGCAAAATTTTCGAGGACTTGGCTGGAACTTGAGGTTTATTGTCCTGAACGGATAGACTTAAAGTATAAACAAGGCGCGCCAGAGTATTCGCTAACGCGCCCCCGTATCAGATTCTATAGTAATCTTTATACCATTTCACGAAGCGGGAAATGCCCTCTTCGATAGGCATGTCGGGCTTGAAACCGACGTCAGCAGTAAGTGCGGCCACGTCAGCATAGGTCGCCGGTACGTCGCCTGCCTGCAAGGGTAGGTAGTTTTTGATCGCCTTTTTACCTAAGCAGTCTTCAAGCACTTCAATGAAGCGCATGAGTTCAACGGGTTGGTTATTGCCGATGTTGTAAAGCTTATATGGCGCCAGACTGCTGGCGGAATCAGGCATGTCGCTGGACCAGTCCGGATTGGGTGCTGCAACATTGTCCAGCACACGGATAACGCCTTCGACGATGTCATCTATGTAAGTGAAGTCGCGCCGATGTTTGCCGTGATTGAATACATCAATCGGTTCGCCTGCGAGAATTTTGCGGGTGAATATGAACAATGCCATATCGGGTCGGCCCCAGGGGCCATACACGGTGAAAAAGCGCAGGCCGGTGGTTGGCAGCCGGTACAAATGGCTGTAAGTGTGGGCCATCAATTCATTGGCTTTTTTACTCGCGGCATACAAGCTAACCGGATGGTCGACGTTGTCGTGCACCGAGAACGGCATCTTGGTGTTGGCGCCGTAAACAGAGCTGCTGGACGCGTAAACGAGATGTTCAACGCCGTTATGGCGGCAACCTTCCAAAATGTTCATGAAGCCAACTAAATTGGCCTCTACGTACGCATGCGGATTGGTCAAAGAATAGCGCACGCCTGCTTGTGCGGCTAAATTGACAACACGTTGGGGCCGGTGTTTAGCGAATGCCGCCTCCATGGCGGGACGGTCTTCTAAGCTAATGCGTTCTTCCGTGAACTTGGCATGTTGCTTAACGCGTGCTAGGCGCGCTTCCTTGAGACTGACGTCATAATAGTCGTTAACATTATCTACGCCGATAACTTCGTCGCCGCGTTCAAGCAAGCGGAGTGCGAGCGTACTACCGATGAAGCCAGCAGTACCAGTAACTAAAACTTTCATTAGGCAAATTCCCGTTAAAGCATGCGCACACGTGCACGGGCAAATGTGCGCGAATTGTTAAAAATTCTATAAACGCGCGTCGACTTGATCACGTGGCAATAAAGATTTCACGTCATACAGAACGGCGTCCGGCTTGCCAAAGGCGCGAATTCCCGCTGCGCCTAACTTTTTAAATTGGTCGTGGCCAACGGCGAGCACGATGGCGTCATATTTACCCGCCTCGACCTTGGCCAAAGGCGTGATACCGTATTCGTGCTGCGCTTCTTCGGCGCTAATCCAAGGATCGTACACGTCTACTTTGGCGTGGTAGGACTTAAATTCTTTAATGATGTCGACCACGCGGGTGTTGCGCAAATCAGGGCAGTTTTCTTTGAACGTGAGGCCGAGAATCAGAATGTTTGAGTCGACAACTAGCACGCGACGCTTAGTCATCATTTTAATGACCGTGTCGGCCACATAGCCACCCATGGAATCATTTATGCGGCGGCCAGCAAGAATTACTTCTGGGTGATAACCGATTTCCTGTGCTTTATGTGTTAGATAGTAAGGGTCGACGCCGATGCAATGGCCGCC
>JANOTC010000379.1:0-8432 GCA_031416175.1 Gammaproteobacteria bacterium | reverse complement strand
GATGTGCTGAACTTCTTCAAAGAAACAGGCAGACGCTACCAGAGCCGCATCAATGCGGCTTTACGCGAGTATATGAATACGCACCGAAACGCAGGCTGAGCGACCACGACCCGCCCCCAAATCTGCTCGTCGAGGCTGCGCATAAACAGCGATCAGCCTCTATAGACTTCGCGGCGACGCTGGCGCCGTGAAGAAAGGCGGCTATAGCGGACTATGACTTCGTCTTCGCTCAAAACGTGGGCTTTTTCGACGTCGAACCGAGCCACTAAGTGATAGTAGCTACTCATGACGGCACAGGCGCAGACGTCGAGCGTGAACACCTCTGCCAATTCTGCCAAGCGGGCCACCACCCAGTTTTTGCAATTTCGCCGCAATCATCACACCGCCACCTTCGCCGACAGGAACAATAACAGAGGATTGTCCGGAGATGCGGCAAAGCCGAAGCGGCTGTAAAAACCTACTGCGCGCGCATCAATAGCATCGACGAACAAACCGATTCCACCCGCCTCGGCGTACACTCGCGCTGCGCGGGTCAACGCATCGACCAGTAGTAATTCACCGAGACCCTTACGCTGACAACGGCTGTCGACAGCCAAGCGGCCCAGCCGCACCCCCGGAATTCGACGCGGCAGTTTTTTGCGCCACGCTTCAGGCAAGTGGCCGTTTTCCAGCTCAGCCAGTGTTAGGGTATAGTAGCCGCAGATGCAATTGGGCGCATCCTCGCGAACGGCCACAAAGGTCTTTGACAGACCCTTTTCATGATGCTGAGCTGCGACATTTCGCAACCAGTCATTCAGCTCCTGGCGGCCGCAGTCAAAATCCTTCCGATCAGGGTTCCCAGTTAAAGGAAGGATCCGCATCGTCTGACTTCGCCTCCTGATAACGCTTCATTGCCAATTTCAGGGAAGTATTGGGTTCGGAAGGATTTTCCATCAGATCAAGCAGCCAATTCCAATCACGCGGCGACAACCGAATAACCTCTTCTCGCTCGATGACCGCCTGCGCTTCCTTCAGCGCCGCCTGCACCAGAAACTGATTGACTGTAGCGCCTGTCAACGCTGCAGCGCGGCACAACGTTTCATATACCTCATGGGGGACGCGAGCACCGATACGGTCTTGCTTATTAGGAAGAGCAGTTCCCATCGTCTTCTCCTTTACAGTCACGTTCAGGCAGTTTAACACTGTCGCCAAAATGACGCCACAGGCTTCGAAAGCCTGAGCAACTCGCCGCATTTTCAGCCTTTGGAGCACCCAAAGCACGCAAACCGGACCCGGTCACACCCAGGACCAGCGTCTACACGCTCACATACTTGCGCAATACAACTGCCGCGCCAGCCCATTTCCCTTCAAAAGCGACTGCCCCATTTTCTTGGCCAGGGCTTGCAGTCGATCAAGTGGGCCGACGACTGTCTTTACTGGCAAAAGAATGACAAACGCATGGTCGAGCGGATCAATAAGCTGATACAGGAAACGCAGCGGGAACCTTTTGCCGGTATTGGCAAGCCAGACGCTCTAACGCATGCGGTATCGGGATTCTGGTCGCGCCGGATAACGGACGAGCATCGTATGATGATCGAGTTGAAGGCGATGCACTGCAGATTGCGCAAATGCGTTTCCACTATTAGATTAAATCGATCTTCCAAAGGAATTGCGAAACGGCGAATACTGGGTTACCGCGCAACGCGTTATGTATTTCCGGCTCGAAGTAGACGGTCGATTAAACAGACTTGAGCCTGATGTATTCTTGGCATACAATTTAGCTAGGCATAGCTAAGCTAATTACTAGGAGTCCGTTAGTGCTGACCGTAAACATGCATGACGCAAAGACGACACTATCCAAGCTTGTAGAAAAAGCACTTGCAGGGGAAGAGGTCGTGATCGCCAAGGCCGGGATACCGCTGGTCACATTGGTGCCAATTCAACGCAACGAAACCCCGCGCAAGCCAGGCCGGTTCAAAGGGCAAATTGTAATGGCGCCGGATTTCGACAAGACGCCCGAAGAGGTCATATCGGCCTTTGAGGGTGACGCATCGTGAAGAGGCTGCTGCTAGATACCCATGTTTTCCTGTGGTGGCTGAATGACGATCACACACTTGGTGAGCGCGCACGGGCCGATATCGGCAATGGGCATAACTCTGTATACGTCAGCGCCGCCTCCGTCTGGGAGATTTCGATCAAGCGCGCCCTAGGTAAGTTGCAGGCGCCGGGGGATATCGAGGCGGTCGTTGAAGCAGAACGCTTCATAAAACTGAACATCAGTTTGAGACATGGAGAACTAGCCGGGGCCCTGCCACCGTTTCACCGTGACCCCTTTGACAGGATGCTGATTGCACAAGCCCGATCCGACAACTTGATTCTCGTGACGGCGGATGACCAGTTTGAACAATATGGCACCAGTCTAATGAAGGCGACATAGAGGGGTGAGCTTACGGCGCCGTAACTTGCAATGGACGAGCTTGTCGCAGAGGGTTCAACATGAGCGATTTCGCCAACGACTTCAATGCATCAAGGGCGGTTGCACGCGGGCTGACTCTGCGGGAACGAGTCCTTCCGCTTTGGGGAGCAGAAACTGGCTGTGACTGCAGGTGGCGAAGACAGTGCTGGATACTCGTAAAATCCGACTCTTCCGGCGTTTCGGCCCTATTCGCGCGGACGGGATTAAGATCGACATAACTCATACAGGTGAGCACGGCGGCATCGTCCAACAGGGCCTGGCTTTTGTAATGCCCTTCGATGGCCACGGATGACCGAATGCCGCGTATCCGTTCAGCATCAAAACGATAGACGATACGAAAAGGCGGACAGATAAGCTCTCTCAAAAATGGCTGACGGAACTCAGGCACTACGCGCCCCATTTCCGGGTGCTCAGCAAGCGACTCAACCCGCCGAAAGATGTCTCCGACAAATCATTCGCCAACCGCCGACACACCCTGTTCCGCATACCATACCCGAATATCTTCCAAGTCAGTTAGCGCCAACTCGGCAAAACTAATGCTCATCACCACCACGTTACTTGACGCCAAAACGCTGTTTAGCCTCCACGAGCGAAACCTCTCGTGCGGACTCCAGATCCGAGAGTCCCGCGACGACAGCCCTCATAAAAGCCCGCTCCTCCTCTAACATCTCGTAGTCCGACACCGACTGAACTACCGCAACCCCCCGCCCCCGGCTAGTGAGCAGCACTGGCCTGTGGACCTCAGTGGCGTGCTTCACCACCTTGCCTGGATTGACCTTCAAATCGCTCAGAGGCACCACGTCTTTGGAGAACTTTATCGCCATACCCAATCCTTACAGCACCCGATTTCGCGCCTATATTAGCACCTGTTTACCGCACATGCAGCTCACACATGAATCGACCAGCTATTTAGTGACCCACCCAATACAACTGCCGCGCCAGCCCATTTCCCTTCAAAAACGATTGCCCCATATTCTTGGCCAGGTCTTGCAGGCGATCGACGGCTTTTTCGAAATTGAGCCGCACCACTAGGTGATAGTGATTGCTCATCACCGCATAGGCGCAGACGTCGAGCGTGAATACCTCCGCCAATTCGGCCAAACGCGCCAGCACCCAACTTTTTCTGTGCTCGTAATTGCGCCCTGAAACGCGATCTTCACCCCACCTTCTCATTTCAAGCAACGCACATTCGTCCCATAGGCGGTCATCACACTATCCGCCGTAAGCAGCGTTAGATGCTCGTAGCGCGCCTGCGTCAAGAGAATGCGATCGAAAGGATCAGTATGAATAGCTGGCAGGTCTGCGGTAGCCGCCGCGTGCTCCGGCGTTACAGACAGCAATCGAAAGCCCGCCGCATGCGCCGCACCAAGAAACGCGCCTGGCGTAACCGGCAGTTTACCCAGCTTAAATTTAATCGCCACCTCCCAAACCGACGCCGCACTTAAAAAGCAGTCGCTACCCGCAATTTCCTCCCTAATTTCAGCATCTAGGCGCGCATGCCCACCGAACCACCAGAGAACAACGTGGGTATCAAGAAGAAAAGTAATCGCCATTACGCAGAGCCACCATCACCCACAAATAGCCGCGCCACTTCAGCCTCTACGGCGGGTGAAAACGCAGCGTCGAGTGCCGCCGGATCAATGTTTAGCACCCCCCACCCGCCAGTTGCGGGTTGCTGGGCCACCACCGGCACCAGGCGCACCGCCACTTTGCCGGCCCGGGCGATAAACACTTCTTCACCATCCAGCGCTGCTTGAACCAATTGCGACAACTTAGTTTTCGCTTCATACAGGTTGCACTGTCGCATTGGGCTCTCCAAAAAATAGACTGGTTGGTCTAGTCTAGTTAGATATCAATGCTTCGTCAACGGCCACGAAAGAACACAGACGTTCTTCAAATTGACTCAGTAGCGACACCTCAGATTTGCCGCTGCAGGAATGAGCGAGACCGCGCTAACTGACCTTGTCGATGAGGCGGTGCAATGGGCGCGTAAGCCGCTATCCGAAACTTAAAACCATTCTCCCAACTCACCGCGTCGGCGCGATGGTGAACAACATGCAACGTGCCATTGTGCTGGTGCATCTGCCGAATCTGCCGAATCTGCTGGAAGGTGTCGAGGTGAAAGACCCGAATGATGTTTTTCTGTTTACGATGGCCATGGCAGGCGAAACGGACTACCTTGTGACAGGGGACCGCCGCGCCGGATTGTTGCAACTAAACAGCGCGGGTCGCGCGCGCATCGTTACCCCAGCCACTTTCTGTGCCGAAGCGCTTTGAGGCAATGACAGCCGATAGCGGAATCGCAAACTACGACGGTAACGTCGTTCAACACCCTAAAACAAAAACTCACCGCCGCCACCCTCAAAGTACTGCTTCCGCTCGTCCGCGTGCTATTGAAAAACGGCATTTCCCACGCCGAGTTCAGCGAAATTGGCCGCCGCGCGCTTGTTGAGGTCGGTTTTCGCAATTTCGATATCGACGGCCGCAAGCAAACCGTGTCGCGCGTGGCGGTGTTAACCGGCTTAAGTAGAAAAGAAGTCCTACGCTTGGCTTTAATAACGCCCTTCGATGGCCACGGATGGCCGAATGCCGTGAGGCAGGAACGACCCAGAAACGACCTTCGCAGCCATATTCGGCATTCGTGTGCGAGCTAAGTATTCTTTTAGGCCGCGCCTAAACCGCGGTCAGGCCCTATAGACTTCGCGGCGATGCCCTACTTTCACGACGACCACCACCAAAACGTCATCATCAATTTCGTAAATGATCCGGTAGTCACCCTGGCGGACCCTGTAACGCTCTTGCCCGGACAGCTTTTCGCTGCCCAACGGTCTCGGGTTACTCGCCAACTCATCAAACCGTTCGAGAATGCGTTGAATATCCACATTCGGGATGGAACGAAGATCTTTGGCGACGGAGTTCTTGAATGCAAGCCTATATTTTCCCATGCGCCTTTAAGTCGTTCAGCAGGGCCTCATAAGAAATTTCACGCTCCTTACCTCGCTCGTCGAAAGCGGCCAAATCGCCATGATCTTCAAGCAAATCCCTACGAACAGCCTCGTTCACAATTTCGGACACGGAACGGTGGGTATGAGCCGCCTTAACACGCAGGGCGTTATGTATTTCCGGCTCGAAGTAGACGGTCGAACGCTTCGAAGGCTCGCTCATAGAATAACATGCTCCTTTCTGGCAAAATCCTAGCGACAAAGCATCATAACGTTAAGACGCTTTACAGTCAAACGTGTCGCGCCCAACGGATGGACGCAACCGCGAACATACTCCTTCGACACCCTTTAAACCATATCAATAAAGGTTAAATGCAAAAAAGGCGACGTCGCTAAAAGACGACTACCGCCAGCAACTCGGATTGAATCCGCATCGCTGGTGCACACCCTAAAACAAAAACTAACCGCCACCACCCTCAAAGTGCTGCTTCCGCTCGTCCGCATGCTATTGAAAAACGGCATTTCCCACGCCGAGTTCAGCGAAATCGGCCGCCGCGCCTTTGTCGAGGTCGGTTTTCGCGATTTCGATATCGACGGCCGCAAGCAAACCGTGTCGCGCGTGGCGGTGTTGACCGGCTTATGTAGAAAAGAAGTCCTGCGTGCTAGCGCCGTGTAGTAAGGTGGCGATAGCGTGAGCTTGTGCACCCGTGGTTATGTACCGAAATACGGCAAAGAAGAAAAAGTCGACATTCTGGGCATATGTGCGGCGGATTTACTCAACACACTGGAATATAACCTCACCCGCGAAGGTGACGACAACCGCTTTCAGCGCGCCGTGGTGTATCACCGTTTGCCCGAAAACGTCGCGCGTGAATTTGAATCAATAAGTAAAGAAAAAACCGGCCAATTGCTTGTCGAGCTGAATCAGTGGCTCGCCGAGAAAAAGGGTGTTGCCGAGTCCGATTCGGGCAAGAAAAACAACAAACGGATCGGGCTTGGCATTTTTTCATTTGAAGAAGTATTGCCTGGAGAGCAAATTGCAAAACACTCTACAAAAACACTCAAAACGGCTAAAAACAATGATAAATAAATTGTTTATGGGTTATACCACAGCTAATTAGATGTAATATATATGAAATTAGACGGTTAACAGACGTTGGTTGTCAAAATGCTTGGCTACGCCATTGGCCGAGAATTTTCTGGGCGACGACGTTTTCCGCTTCGCTCATCAACCCATCCAAATAACGCTCGACCAACAACGGTACAGGGTGTAAGGTCTCGGCCAACGCCTTGTGATAGCGACAAACCTTCGTCGGGGCCTTTCAAGGCGCGAAGTCATCCAGCCGTGTATGAACCAGCAGGCTCGAGAAATACGGGGGGTGACCGTGGAAGTGGTATATAACACAGAAGTTGATGTATTGCATGTTCTTCTCGGCAATGCGCCGGTTGAAGCGAGGGTCGAGCACGAGCATGAACCTGGCGTCGTTCTTGAGTATGATGGCGCAGGAAACGTTGTTGGTGTCACGATGTTGGACGCCTCCAAGCGCAGCAAGATCCCCGTTCAGTAACCGGAACGTATCCCGAGGGAGTTGATATGACTCCAAACGTAATCAATATCGATTCAGCGACCTGGATTGGAGATTACCGAAGATGTGGTTTTGAGGAGAACAATAGTGGAAGTGCTACGCCAAATTGAGCAACTCGAAAGTAACATATTGGCCCCTTTGATACCTTTTTTATTTCGCCGTGTTAGCGTGTTGCCGGCAGACAAAACGGCTGTTACGTTTGAACCTCAGGCCGTACAGCGGACTATCGGTCTGAACTAGATGTAAAGCTGGAAGGATAAAATGAACTTTAGGGTTTCCAATCATGCAAGGGAAGAAATGGAGCGGCGTGGGATTCCGCAGGTATTACTTGATGCGGTTTTGAATACTCCACAGCAAGTGGTGTCCGAAAGGGAAGGAAAGAAAGCGTATCAATCGCAAGTTGATTTTGGTCAGGGCAAGGTATTCCTGTTGCGGGCTATCGTAGCTGATGGTGTTGACCCTGCGGTAGTTATCACCGTGTATCGAACCAGCAGGATCGAGAAATATTGGAGGTGACTATGAAAGTGGTATATGACCCAGAAGTTGATGTATTGCGTATTCTTTTCAGCAATGCGCCGATTGAAGAGAGTGACGAGGATAAACCCGGTGTTATCCTTGATTATGATAACGCAGGCAACATTGTTGGTATCGAGATATTGGATGCCTCCAAGCGCATGGAAAATCCCCGTTCAGTTGAGTATGCGGTAGCGAGTTGATGTTTTTTTGCGCAGACAGCAATGTCCCGGATCGATTGCGTGCCGCACTTGGGCTATCGTCGCCGTACAACTTCGTTTACGGTGGATCATGGAGGGGGCGTGGTCGTTGTCCCCCATGTTCCAGCCCAGGTATGCGGACAGGCAAAGAAGACAAAGTCAACATTTTGGGCATATGTGCGGCGGATTTGCTCAACACACTGGAATATAACCTCACCTGCGAAGGTGACGACAGCCGCTTTCAGCGCGCCGTGGTGTATCACCGTTTGCCCGAAAGTGTTGCACGTGAATTCGAATCAATAAGCAAGGAAAAAACCAGCCAGTTGCTTGTCGAGTTGAACCAATGGCTCGCCGAGAAAAAGCGTGTTGCCAAGTCCGATTCGGGCAAGAAAAACAACAAACGGATCGGACTCGGCATTTATTCGTTTGAAGAAGTATTACCTGGCAGCAACAATAACAAACAATAGACAAAAACCCACTAAACCGAAGAGGCGTGTTTAAATATCTCCTGAGCCCAAGCATTTAGGCTTTTTCCCTGCGCCTCCGCCATGATGGCCACCTTGGCGTGCAACGAAGGGTCAAGCCTTAACAATATTTTTCCAGAGTAAGGCTTTTGCGTTGCGCGCCCAAGCTTTTTGCATGTTGCCAAATAATCATCAACGGCTTCTTTGAATGCAGCCTTTAATTCTTTAACAGAATCACCGTGAAATCCAACTATGTCTTGGATGCCGGCAAT
>JANOTC010000378.1:0-1970 GCA_031416175.1 Gammaproteobacteria bacterium | reverse complement strand
AGGCGCCAACAAGCTTGCCTTGCAAAAACGAATGGGGCTACACACCGACGCCGAAATCCCTCTATTCGGTTTGGTTGGACGTTTTGCCGAACAAAAAGGATTGGATCTGGTGCTGCAAATTGCGCCGCAATTGATTGCCTTACCGGCCCAACTGGTCATGCTCGGTAGCGGTGATGAAATAATGCAATTGGCAGCTTTGACTTTGGCACAACGTTACGCTGGCCAGATCGCCGTGCATGTAGGCTTCGACGAAGCCATCGCGCATCAGATTGAAGCTGGCGCGGATATTTTTTTAATGCCGTCCCGCTTTGAACCGTGCGGACTGAATCAACTGTATAGCCAGCGCTACGGCACACCGCCGATCGTGCATGCCACCGGCGGTCTGATTGACACCATAGTGGATTGCAATGACACCACGCTGGCACGCGGCACAGCCAGCGGCTTTGTCTTCGACAAAATGGATGCAGCGAATCTATTGGCTACCGCGCAAAGAGCGATCGATGCCTATCGTGACAAAGCTTACTGGCGCGCATTACAACAAAACTGCATGACCAAAGAATTCGGCTGGCGCGAAAGTGCCGCCGCCTATCACACTATTTATTCACGGCTGATGCGGAGATAAGTAACAAAAAGGCGACCTAGTGGCCGCCTTTCTGCTTTACTTGCATTTCATGCTATTACTTAACGACCGCTTTCAACTCACCTTTAGCATATTTGTTCGCCATCGCATCCATCGCAATCACTTTAATTTTGGCTGCCTGGCCGGCGGAGCCGAATGCTTCGTAGCGCGCTTTGCAAATTTCTTTCATGGCCTTGGTCGATTCCGCCAGGAATTTGCGCGGGTCGAAATTCTTCGGGTCTTTGGCCAGGTGGCGGCGGATTGCGCCGGTGGAGGCCATGCGCAGGTCGGTGTCGATGTTGATTTTGCGCACGCCATGTTTGATGCCTTCGACAATTTCCGAAACCGGCACGCCGTAGGTTTCACCCATGTCACCGCCATATTCGTCAATGATTTTCAGCCACTCTTGCGGTACGCTGGAGGAACCGTGCATCACCAGATGGGTATTGGGTATGCGTGCGTGGATTTCCTTGATGCGGTTGATGGCGAGAATTTCGCCGGTGGGCGGGCGGGTGAATTTGTAAGCGCCATGTGAAGTGCCGATCGCGATGGCCAGCGCGTCTACGCCAGTTTTCTTGACGAAGTCAGCAGCTTCTTCCGGGTCAGTCAACAACTGCGAATGATCGAGCTTGCCTTCCGCGCCTTGGCCGTCTTCCTGTTCGCCCATGCCGGTTTCGAGCGAGCCTAGACAGCCTAACTCACCTTCGACTGATACGCCCACTGCATGAGACAACTCAACTACTTTACGCGTGACTTCCACGTTGTAGTCATAAGAAGAAGGTGTCTTGGCATCTTCCTTGAGCGAACCATCCATCATTACGCTGGAGAAACCGGAGCGGATAGCATTGATGCAGACCGATGGAGACGCGCCGTGATCCTGGTGCATGACCACCGGAATATGGGGGTAGGATTCAATCGCCGCTGAAATCAGGTGGCGCAGAAAGGCTTCGCCGGCATATTTTCGAGCACCCGCTGAACCTTGCATGATCACCGGACTGTTAGTTTCGTCCGCGGCTTCCATAATTGCCCGGACTTGTTCCAGGTTGTTGACGTTGAATGCAGGCAGGCCGTAGCCATTTTCCGCTGCATGATCCAGCAATTGACGCATTGAGACGAGAGCCATTTTTTTCTCCTAAGCTATTTTAAAGTTATCCGACAAATTTTTAATACTACAGTGTAAGCGTTACCCCAACGTGATTCAACCTTATGGCTTGCGGTAGTCCCCGACGCGCACAATTTTCAGGGTATTGGTATGGCCCGCTTTACCAATTGACTCGCCAATGGTCATCACTACCATATCGCCGTCGGCGACCAAACCCAAACGTACCAGTTCATCCTCGGCATCATGCAA
>JANOTC010000377.1:0-2376 GCA_031416175.1 Gammaproteobacteria bacterium | reverse complement strand
CGGTCCAACACCCAGACGCCGCCGTCTAAGGTCGGACTTAAACGCCAAGCGTTGAAACCGCTCACACTCACGAGCGCGTCGCCCCAACGCTCGCGCAGGTCGTGCATGATCACGACACCGCCTACGGCGATGTAAAGTACTCCGTCCTCCCCCATGGCCAGATCTGTTAACGTGGCGGTGCCTTCAACGCGATAAATCAGGACAGGTGTATCACTAACGCCCACGGAAAAAATGGAACGCAAGCCCGCGTCATACCAAGCGCGATTGCCATGGCGATCCCGCGTTTGTGGCACGATTTCAAGGCGCGCTTCGGCCTTGTTACGATCTTCAACTAAATCCAGCTCGCGGCGCTGCCGAGCGAGTCGAAGGCTGCGCCGTTGCGCATCGTATTCCAGTGCGGGGGGATCACCGGGCAACAGCCAATGACGCTCGTCCGCCAGTAGCCAAAATTTGAGACCATTGCTGTCCATTAGCAAACCTCTGGAACAACCGGCAGGGCGACACCACCCGAGCCGCCTTCAACGCCGCCGGTGTTGTTTGTCCCCTGCCCGGTCACGCTCTCGGGCGTTACCCCGTCCGTGCTTACCACAACGGCCAGTAACTCCGGCAACTGCCATTCCAAGATCTCGATCTGAATGGCCTCGCACGCCTGAAGGCGGACCACCATTTGCCAGACCTTTTGTTGGTTCACGCTAATTCGTTTAAAAAGGTTGACGCTGGTAACCGTATTGACGCCCTTAACTTGCGCCACCACGACTTCCAATTCGCGGTCTTTGACCGGACGCCCCAACGGCCATCCCTCGCCCTGCGGCCCGTGCGGCGCCAGGCACCACAGGTAATGTTGTAGCGCCTGCTGCACGTCGTAATTCACTTGATCCTGGCCAAACCCCGCCCGCACGCTAATACCAACACTCACGGCTATCGAAATATATTCACAGCCAATCACGTAAAGCTCGGTCGCCACCGGTCGCCGCGCCGAAAGATACGCGTGCACTTTTTCGATGGTGGGTTGATCCGGGCGCGGATTCGGTGCCTCAATGTCGTCCTTACGCGGCAGCACCATAACGGAGACGACACCCGGGACGTTTTGACGCCGCTGGCGAGGCATAAAGCGCGGCAATACTTCAACGCGGCCAATATTGGCGCCCGGTGTTTCCGCGACCAAGGCATGATAGTCATCTGCAGTCACAGCCCGATTGCGGTGACGTAACCGAGCTGGAATGCGGCGTTCAGCCTCGGCTAACGTTTCGGCGTCGGCGCCGCCGTCGGTGGCGATACCTTGCACCGCCTTTAACTTGCGTGTGATCGCGTTGCCGTCTAACCCTTTGCCCTCAATGGTCTTAAGCGTGCCTGCGGCAAGATTTCCGATGCTTCCGCCGCCCGCGCGCATTTGAGCGACGCGGAGTCGGCGACCCGCTTCGGGAATTCGACCGTGAATACCGTTGCCAAAACGCACCGTTCCCGCTTCACTGTCGAGCACAAAAACCGCGTCGTCACGACCGCTCAAGGCGAGGTCTTCAATCGGCTGCCAGTCCACATAGCCGCGCCCGCTTTCTTCGGCCTGTAACGCGAAGCTTTTCGCGTCAACTGCGCTCAACGGAAGCTGCACGAGCTGATCGGCACTACCATCGCTTTGCCCTATAATGCGGTCGCGCACACTTTGCCGCTGATCAATTTCAACGGCGTTAATGCCCACCCAGCTCAAGGCCATGGAATGCAATGTGTCGGCAGGTCGCAAGCGCAACCACGCCACCAAACGGGCTAGCCGCTCGGGATCGTCCAGCCGGGGTGGCCGGTCACCCACACCGGCATTGGCCTCCTTGCGCGCGTCGCCTTCAAGCACACCAAAGTCCGCGACATCGCCAGGCAATACCAGCCGTTCAACGCCGCGGCGAGTGTATTCTTGCGTGGAATCATCGATTCGACGCAGCGCGCTATAAACGGGATTATCGTCGAGAATTTCAGCGGTGCTGATCCACCAACTGTGATCGAGCTGACCGGCGCGGCGAATTTCGTCAAAACTTTCTGGCAAAATAATCGCTGGGGCAACGCCTAAGTTTAGAATTTGCCGGCCGTGACCACCCCCCGCCAAGGCGGCTTTCACCGTGGCCACATCGTCGGGTCGACTGGCCAGTAGCGCAATCCAGAGCGTGCGATCCGCCGTATCTTTAACGATGTCAAGGCCTGATCGCAATGCCATGCCATCGACAAACACCGGCGTTGTGACATAGGCAGCGACGTCGCCTTCAATGCGGTGAAACTGGCGCAGCCCTTCAATCACATCAGCCAACTCGCCCTTCTCGCTACGCGTGAGCGCGCGCTTGAAATAGCACTCGCCCGTCACCGGCAGCACATTCACTTCCGCAACGGTTTCAA
>JANOTC010000376.1:0-3607 GCA_031416175.1 Gammaproteobacteria bacterium | reverse complement strand
TAGGTCGCGATAAGCGCAGTCCCGCTGAAGAGAGTGCGGACAAGAAATTAATTGAATCGGTCACAGCGGCCTTGCGAGCAGATGCCGAGTGGGTGGAAGGGAAGGTAGAAGTCGATGTGTACCAGCGAGTTGTTACATTGGCAGGCCAAGTGGCTAACCAAAATGTGGAACGGCGAATGGTGAAATCAGCCAATGGCATCGCGGGTGTGACCGTTGTTGTTTCGCGCTTAAAATTCGCCTCGGGTAATTAAGCACGTGTGCGGAATCTGCGGAGAATTCACCTTTAAGTCGAGCGACGCCGACGCGGCGGTCGTGGAACGAATGATGACCGCCTTGGTGCGGCGTGGCCCTGATAGTGGCGGCGTATATCGCGACGGCGCGATTGCGTTTGGTCATCGCCGTTTGTCGGTCATTGATTTGTCGGCGCGCTCCAATCAGCCCATGGTGGACAGCGAATTAGGCTTCGTGCTGGTTTTTAATGGCACGATCTACAATTACAAAGCATTACGGGCAGAGCTCATTCAACTCGGGTACCGTTTTTTCTCGGGCGGTGACACGGAAGTTATTTTGAAAGCCTATGCGGCATGGGGCGAAGCGTGCGTTGAACGTTTTCAAGGGATGTTCGCTTTCGCGCTCTGGGATCGTAATAGTCAGCGCTTGTTTCTGGCAAGGGATCGCTTTGGCATAAAGCCCTTATATTATTCGTTGCAGAATCAAATACTGCGTTTCGCCTCGAACCCGCAAGCCTTATTGGCGGCAGGTGATGTAGACACCTCGTTAGATCCCGTCGCACTCCATTTTCAGTTTACGTTGCATGCGTCTGTGCCTGCGCCCTACACCGTGTTGAAGGGTATTCGCAAACTTGCACCGGCCACAACGTTAACGGTGGAACGTAGTGGTCAACAACGCGAGCGCCGCTATTGGACCCTGCCTGCACAACGGCCCACACAACCGCGAACAGAAAAAGAATGGATTGATGCGGTGCGCGAAAGTTTGCGCGCGGCGGTTAGGAAACGTTGGGATGCGGCCGATGTTCCCGTTGGCGTGTTGTTGTCGGGTGGCCTGGATTCCAGTCTGCTCGTCGCCCTGCTGGTAGAGGCGGGCGTTAAAGATTTGCGCACCTTTTCGATTGGTTTCGACGACATCGCCGACGAGAAGGGCAACGAATTCGAATATTCCGATTTAGTCGTCGCGCGTTATGGCACACAACACCAAAAAATATCCATTCCCAATGACGATGTGTTGCGACGTTTGCCGGAAGCCGTCGACAACATGGCCGAACCGATGGTTAGTCAGGATGCGGTAGCTTTTTATTTGTTGGCGGAACGCGTTTCGAAGCAAGTTAAAGTAGTGCAAAGCGGTCAAGGCGCCGATGAAGTGTTTGGTGGATACTTTTGGTATCCGCGCATGGATGAAACCGCAGGAACAGACATTGAGCGGTTCGCTTCTCACTATTTTGACCGCCCTCATGCGGAATTTTTAGAGATGGTCGAACCGGCTTATCAAGGCGAGGATTACACCCGCGCAAGAATCGAGCGCGAGTTAGCCTTGCCAGGTGCCGATACGTTTATGGACCGCGTGCTGCGCCTAGATGCCACTATGCTTATAGTAGATGACCCAGTAAAACGCGTAGATAATATGACGATGGCCTGGGGGCTAGAGGCACGCGTGCCGTTCTTGGATCACCAGCTCGTTGAATTGGCGGCGCAAATGCCACCTGAATTAAAACTAAAATCAGACGGCAAACATCCGTTAAAAATGATCGCCAGAGGAATTTTGCCGGATGCCGTGATTGACCGGCCTAAGGGTTATTTTCCGATGCCAGCATTGAAGTATGTGCGCGGTGAATTCTTAAGCACGATGCGCGCGGTGTTGAATTCGGACGCCTGCCGACAACGCGGCGTGTATCAGCGCAGTTACGTGGATAAGTTACTCGCCGCGCCTGAGCGTTATATGACTAAGCTCAATGGAAGCAAGTTGTGGCACTTGGCTTTGTTGGAGCTTTGGCTCCAACGTAATGTGGACTCCACCCAAAGGTAGACAGCGGGTTCCGTGCGGCCGAGGGTGCACAACGTCAAGTGAGCCGTGCGCGTGGTTAATAAGCACGCAAAAATGATAGTTTCTTCCCTGGCTGTTCCTGAGTAGAATAGTCAGCTAATAGCGCGCCCGCTGGGCCGCTCTTTATTTTAATATTGAGGTACAGAGCAATGGACGTTATTGACCGCATTCGCGAACAAGTCGAAACAACTCCTGTGGTTATCTATATGAAGGGAACGCCACAGTTCCCAATGTGCGGCTTTTCTTCCCGCGCAGCCAAAGCCATTCAGTCGTGTGGCGTTGAATTTGGCTACGTTAACGTGCTCGAAGATCCTGAAATCTTTGAAAATTTGCCACGATTTGCCAACTGGCCGACGTTTCCGCAAGTTTACGTTGCAGGCGAATTGGTCGGCGGATGTGATATTACCTTGGAATTGCACCAACGTGGCGAATTGAAAACCATGGTAGAAGCGGCAATTTCGAAGAACAAAGAAAAACAAGCGTAAATCGACTGGGTGCGAGCTTCACTGTGCACCTGTCACGGTCAAGCGCGTTAATACCGAGGGGTCCAACTCGCGCGTAGACAGTAACCCGGCGAGCGTAGATTGCCGGGATTTTAGCGCTTCTGCGACAAACGCTCTTCGTTCGTGAATGACAGGAAGTACGTTGTGTCGCAGAAAATCCTGCTCGTTCGGTAAAAAGCGCGGGTCGCCGATCACTTTCGCCATCGCGTCTGGCAAGCCTGTGCTCAGTCGTGACAGCACGCCACGGACAAGGCGAGGCGCAATGCCTGCCTCAAAAGCCGTCGCGTCCCAATGTATGCCCTCGATCCATCCCGGTTTATATTCTCCAGCAATAGACATCGCCATTGTTTGCCTGGGCAAATACGCTTCAACACAGAGCATGTCGTAAAACGGTGCCACGGCCACTTTTTGCCCGCGCATTAGAAACGCAATATTTTTGGCGTGAGCGTCCAGATTGCCAATTAAGTAATTAAAAACGACCCATTGGATAATCGCGTTAGCCGCGACGATGGGACGTTCAATGAATCTGCCGCGCAATACTTCAAACAGATCATGCAAACCCAGACCGCCTTCGCTCTCGTATTTCTTTGACGGTGCAACGGCTAGCAATTGGCAAAGGTCGATCTGGTGGAGCCGCGAAAACGCGCTCTCAACACCGTGTCCTTCCTCTGCCATTAAAGGTTCCCGATCAAACCGTTGGATAACGTAAAGCGATTCGGGGAGATGGAGCAAATCAACCACTGGCACAGTAACGCCCAGTTCATGGGCAAGACGCATGCAAAAAAATTCATTGGCAGGACAATATGGAAACTCTGCACTAACATTGTCTGGCTTCACAATGTGTGTTGATGCGGCATTGCCTTCAGGAAGAAACATGACGCCGTTTTTGTTTATACGCAGTGCTAGTTTTTCCTGTGCACCGGCCAAGGACATTCTTATTTCATCCCAGGAGGCCATTAATGGTAGATTCCGCGCTCTCGATTGGTGAATTTTCTCTTGAAGTATTTCAGTTGGAAGCGGGACTAAAATTTCGGTTGTCGGCTTCT
>JANOTC010000375.1:0-1621 GCA_031416175.1 Gammaproteobacteria bacterium | reverse complement strand
CAGTTGAGTGGCACAATCATCACTTACTTGCGTAAGCGGCAAGCCTTGTGCCAAGCCGTTGATCAGGCAAGCATAAAAAGTGTTTTCAGCAAATTTACCGGTTTGTTGGAGCGTTTGACTAACGCTGGTATAGCGTTGCTTCAGGACTCTCTGCGGGCTGGGTTTGCATGCGGTGACAATCATCGTGGTTATGATGAAAATGCCTACGTAGGTGAGCAAGCAACGCACCTTTTCTAGCTTTTCCATGTTGTCCATCCTCATCACAATTAACCAGCCCAACGCCTGTGTTTAAGGCGAGCCTTCACAGCGTCCGAACGCCTGACGAGAAGTAGTTGCCGACGGTCTCGTAGTTGACGGTAGTGCTCGCATTGAACAATGCTGCGACGGCCGTGAACTGTGTTGCAGTCAAAAACACCTGAGTAGTCGTGTTCGATCCCTCGAGCGTGTAGTAAAGCCAATACTTCTTATCGCTGGGTTTGAACCCGTAGCTGTAGCTCTCGACCTTTTTCCACGCCATGATCGCTCCACTCCTCAGATGTGTGTAAAGAAGACAACGGGAAACGCGCAACAAACAGGCCTGACTAATGAATATGCGGACGCAATGGGTGGCGGATTCAACCGGCCAACGCCTGCTTCTGGTGAGCCAGGTGAGCTCAGGGATCGTCCGCTCGGGATAGTTGCTAAGATCGCTGCCGGATGCCGCTGATCGGGGAGACAGCGATGGCCATCTTCGTCGGCGTGGCCCTGGACCGGGATCGGGCCTTCCCAGACGCGTGGCGCGAATGATGCCGATTCCTCGTCGCGTGGCAGTGATTGGCGCCGCCGGCGGACTCGGCCAGGGGATCCTCGGCACCTGCCGTGCACAGGAGATCGGCTTCACCGCCGTGGTGCGTTCGCGGCCGGAGCGGATCGTCGACCTGCCGCAGGGATCGAGGGTCGTCGTGGTTCCGTCCCTCGCAGACACCGCCGCTCTCGCCGACGCTTTCTCGGGTGCAGATGCCGTGCTCACTGCCCTGGGCGTGACTGCAACCTCGCAGGAGCGCACGGCCTTGCTTTCCGCGAACATGGCGACGGTCGAGGCGGCGATGTCGGCCGCGGGCGTAGACCGAATCCTCGTCATCAACACGCTGCTCAGCTCACTGCCCGGACAACCCGCGAGCCGGGCGATGCGTTTGTTTTCGTGGATGCCCGGAAAGGTCGGGCGCGGTGCGCGCGAGCAGCAGGCGGTCGTGGACGCGCTCGGAAAGGGCGCATTTTCCTCGCTCCGATGGACCCTGGTTCGGGCCGGACTGAACGCGCGCGGCGCGGACGAGGCCCCGGTGGCGTCGCTGGATTGGCAGGGTGCCGAAAACTCCTGGGCGCCCGTTTCGTATTCCGCCATGGCCCAATGGCTGCTCGAGGAGGCTGCAGCGGATGCATTCGTCGGCAGGGCGCCGCTGGTGTCACGCCGACGGCGCTAATCGCTCCATCGGCGCGGGCCAGAAGGACCAGGAAAGGCTTCATTGGGCGCACCGCATGAAATCCAATTCGATTCTGCCGGACATTTGTACATCGCCGAGCGCGACAATCACGTCATTCGAAAGGTAGATGCGCAAACAGGGGTGATCTCGACCTTCGCTGG
>JANOTC010000374.1:0-4583 GCA_031416175.1 Gammaproteobacteria bacterium | reverse complement strand
TTGTGCCATCGGCAATACGGCGGCGGGTTCACACACTAACAATTGCCCGTCTGCACGCACGGTATAGGTTTGTGGGTCAACTTCCATATGCGGCAAATAATTATTGTGAATCATATCTTGTTTGCGTATCCAACGGGTATTGGATACTGCCGCCAATTTCTTTTGCAATCCCAGCCGTTCACGCAATCCACTCTCAGCGGCGGCGCAAGAGACAAAATGGACCGAGGTAGACGCGACCGCCTTGCCAAAGGCGGCGAACATGGGCCGAAAATGCACGGGTTGCGGTGTTGGAATCGAAGCATTCGCATCGCCCATGGGGGCCGCGACGATCATTCCGGATTTAATGATCATCGCCGGTTTAACGCCGAAAAAAGCCGGTTTCCATAACACTAAGTCGGCCATTTTTCCAACTTCAATTGAACCGACTAAGTGCGATATTCCGTTCGTGATGGCTGGATTAATGGTGTATTTTGCAATATAACGCTTAACCCGAACATTGTCGCTTTTGTCGGAATCACCCGCTAACGTACCGCGTTGCACTTTCATTTTATGCGCGGTCTGCCACGTGCGGGTAATCACTTCACCGATGCGGCCCATCGCCTGGGAGTCGGACGACATCATGCTAATGGCGCCTAAATCGTGCAATATGTCTTCCGCCGCAATGGTTTCGCGGCGAATTCGCGATTCGGCAAAAGCGACGTCTTCGGCGATGCTGGGATCTAAGTGGTGGCACACCATTAACATGTCTAGATGTTCGTCAACGGTGTTAATCGTATAAGGGCGCGTAGGGTTGGTGGAGGATGGCAACACGTGCGCAATCCCACACGCTTTGATAATGTCCGGCGCGTGTCCGCCACCGGCGCCTTCCGTGTGAAAGGTGTGTATGGTGCGGTCTTTAAAGGCGGCCAGTGTATGCTCAACGAATCCGGCTTCGTTCAAGGTGTCTGTGTGTATCGCCACTTGCACATCATAACGGTCAGCGACGGTCAAACACGTGTCAATTGCCGCTGGCGTGGTGCCCCAGTCTTCATGCAATTTGAGGCCCATCGCACCGGCTTCGATTTGCTCGGCGAGTGCCGCGGGTTGGCTGGCGTTGCCTTTGCCTAAAAAGCCGAAATTGAGCGGAAAGGCTTCTACCGCTTCTAACATTTTATGTATATGCCAGGCGCCCGGTGTGCAGGTGGTTGCGTTCGTACCGGCCGCCGGTCCGGTGCCACCGCCAATCAGCGTTGTCACACCCGACATTAAGGCTTCGTCGATTTGTTGCGGACAAATAAAATGCACGTGCGTGTCGATACCGCCCGCTGTGAGCAGCAAACCTTCACCCGCAATCACTTCTGTGCAGGGGCCGATAACAATCGTAACACCGGGTTGAATGTCTGGGTTCCCCGCTTTGCCGATGCTGGCGATGAGGCCGTCGCGCAGGCCCACGTCGGCTTTTAGGATGCCCCAGTGATCGACAATTAATGCGTTGGTGATAACCGTGTCTACCGTTTCTGCGCGGGGTCGCTGGCTTTGTCCCATGCCGTCGCGGATGACTTTTCCGCCGCCGAATTTCACTTCTTCGCCATAAATAGTGAAGTCGCGTTCCACTTCTATCCAAAGCTCCGTGTCGGCCAAGCGAACTTTGTCGCCAACCGTGGGGCCGTACATTTCGGCGTAGGCTTTGCGCGATATTTCGATCATAGTTTCGTCTCCAGTGGGCCGTTTACTAGCCCATTAAAGCCATAAATCTGCCGCAAACCGGCGAGGGCGACGAGTTCAACTTCACGTTGCTGCCCAGGCTCAAAGCGTACGGCGGTGCTTGCTGGAATGTTTAATCTGAATCCGCGTGCAGCGGCGCGATCAAATTCCAAGGCGGGATTCGTTTCAAAAAAATGGTAATGCGACCCAACTTGTATTGGACGGTCACCCCTGTTAGCGACGCGCAAGACTCGCGTTTCACGGCCCACGTTTAGGGCGATGTTTGCATCGACGATACTCATTTCACCAGGGATCATGGCCAGCTCTCTTAGGGAATAGGGTTGTGCACCGTGACCAATTTGGTGCCATCTGGAAACGTTGCTTCAACTTGAATGTCAGGAATCATTTCTGGAATGCCGACCATGACGTCAGCGCGACTGAGTAAGGTAGTGCCGAAATGCATCAAGTCCGCGACGTTGCGGCCATCGCGCGCGCCTTCCAAAATGGCAGCCGATATATACGCGATTGCTTCAGGATAATTAAGTTTGAGTCCACGGTTTTTGCGACGCTCGGCCAACAGGCCCGCCGTAAACAACAATAGCTTATCTTTTTCGCGTGGTGTGAGTTCCATGATGCGTTCCTAAGTTTTCCAAATTCGTGGCGGGCAGGGCGCGCGCGCAAGTAATAGGGGCCGAATACTTTCCCATAGGCGAACGAATGTGTCGCGCGCCGCTTCGGTGCTATTGCCTAGATACCGTGCGATTAAAACGTTGCCTTGATTTAGACTCACGGCAAATAAACTGTTAGCGCTCGATGCGACGGCACCCCGTGCGGCAGCGAGTGCGTCTGCACCCAATTTGGCGTCAGCGGCAGTTGCGATCAGTGTGGCAACAACAGGGTGATTCGCTGCCCCCCATGGCGTTTGCAGCCAGGATTTATCATGCCCCAATCGGATGCGTTCAAATAACAGTGTTTGTGTGCCACGACGCAGGCGCGTGGTTTGGTCAAAGCTGCCGCGTCGAAACGTCTCGTTGAGCGTCGGTCGACCAAAACATTGAATGTCCCATCCAATGAATTGAGCACCGACATCAAGCTGAACATCGTTATCAATGGCAACCTGTGCGCCATCGAATATCAGCGTTTCCGCTGGAAACCATTCAAGGCTCGCGTTTTCGGCAACGCGCAAGCGGCACTGAATGCTGGCCGTGGCTGCCGTATCACTGCGGTACAATTTCATCGCGCCTGGCGAGGTCAACAATGCCTGTGCGCCACGTTGGAGCGTGACCCGCGTGACTAATACATCCGCCGATGCGACACCGCCGGGCGGATGTAAAACATAGGTATGGGTGACGGCTTCGCCTTCCGGATAGAACGAGCGTTGTACGCGCAAAGGTCCGACGTGCTGACAATGCGACAACACGGTGCGTTTGGCCTGAGCGGTAAACTCCAAGTCCAGCCGTGCGAACCAAGGCGGGGCAGGATGGTCCGCCGTGTTAGTCGTGTTATTCGTTTGCTCCGCGATACTGACGAGATTCACCGCAACTCCATTTTTATTGGCGAGGCCACATTGCTTCACTGGCGAGATTCACCGCAACTCCATTTCTTACTAACGTGGCCACATGGCTTCGTTCAGTGCGCGTTCAGCGTGAAAAGTCGATCCTATCATTGCTGACAAAATTAATTGTCGGAAATAAAATTCAAGCGCGCGACAGGAGTGTGCCATGGAACGAAATAAAATCTCAATTTTAATTCTCGCGATTTCGCTATTGGCGGTCAACAATGCCAGCGCAGACGACGAGCATCGTGGCTGGGGCAAGCATCATGGCGGGGAAAAGCATCGTGGTGGGGAAAAACATCGTGGTGGGGAAAAACATCGTGGCCACTTCGTGTCAGAGCGGGACCGAGAAGATAATCGCTGGTCGAATTATGAGCCGCCGCGTCAACACAGGCATGTCATCATGAGCGAATACTCGGATTATCAACCACACTGGCATGAACGCGAAGCGCCCCCACCGCGGCCAATCTATGAAGAACAGCGGATTGTGGAGCGCGTTGTTGTCTGCCGTGAAACGGTTACGCGGGGTGGACGAAATGTCGCGCCGATAATTATGGGTGGTGTGGTGGGCGGCTTACTTGGTAACCAAATGAGTGAGGGCGATCAGGAAACGACGGCGATGGCGAGCGTGGTGGGTACGTTGGTGGGCTATCAAATTAGTCAGGATGGGTGGAGTCGGAGTACGACGGTGACGCGGACGTGTCGTTGAGTTTGGAGAGCCTGTTTGGTTGATGAAACCCACACATTTCATTCTTGGGAGTGCCATTCCATGAGGCGATGATTCGTTGGGGCTGTCCGGGCCAAGCCGATTGCACTCACGGCGCTGGCGGCGATCTTAGGCGCGGTCTAAAGGCGCGAGGCTCCCCTGCCGCTAACTGGCTTGGCCAGTATTGCGGATTCAAGGAAGGGGAAATCATGGGTCACTTTGTTCGGTTAGTCGGGGCGGTCTTGATCGGCCTCCCTTCGTTGGCTGCTTGGGGTGCACCAGCCGTTACGCCGCTTTCATTCGGCTTTCCGCTTCAACAATCGGCCGCCGAAATGGCCAAGCGCTGGACGCCATTTCTAGACTATCTATCTGAAAAGACAGGGCAGCCACTCGAATTCAAGACCGCCAAGGACATCACCTCGTTTCAACAGCAGATAATGACTGGCGAGTATGATATGGCATTTGTTGGGCCGCACTTGTATATCCAAGTCAACAAGTCCGTTGGCTACAAGGCGTTCGCGAACGAGAAAAATGGCAGGGGTACGGGTCTGATCATCGTCAGAAACGATTCGCCGATTAAAGATTTGGCCCAGCTTAATGGGACGACCCTGGCTTTTGCTTCCAAAACAGCGCTGATGG
>JANOTC010000373.1:0-3300 GCA_031416175.1 Gammaproteobacteria bacterium | reverse complement strand
TTTCGTCTAGCAAGAATTTGCTTACATCGTTACGCTCAGAAAAGCGGTGTTTGGCGTCTGGCGTGTTAATTTCGCCACCAAAGAGTGCTTCGTAGGTTTTCCCTAGCTTTCCAGTCGTGATTGTAAACTCGGAGATCAAGTCGTTTTCGTCACCCCACTTCATGTCGGGAACGTTATTGCCGGTGAAGCCTTTGTCAACTGCCCTAACGACAGCCGTTACGGTACTGTTACCCGGGCCTGTCGCATTAATTTTCGCTTCATACCGCGTAATTAAATTATTTTTATCAAGGGAAATTGAAATCGTCTTATCGGTGATGTAGGCGTTGGCGCTCGCCGCATCAGTCAGTCCGATCAAGCTCGCGTTGTGCCGAATTGTTCCGGTCAGTGTCGAATCCGGTGGGGTCTCCCCTAACATGAATTGGCCGCTGTACCGTTTAACAACATGAGCGCCCAAACTGTCGTTGAATTCTAGTAACGAGGTGCGGTGCTTGGGTGGTGTGTTGACGGTGTCGACTTCTACCATTCGCGCTGCGACACTCGCCGCCGTGGTAAATGTCAGTGGAATCGCGTGATCAGTAAGCGATTTACCTGCTTTCGTCTTCAAACCATGCACGGCCAAGCTATATTTCGTCCCCGGCATCAAGGGGCTGGTTGGCGTAAATATGATCGTTTTCTCACTCTTGTCCGCCGGGTCCAGCGCGACTGTCCCGCGAACAGAGCCGCTAGGCGTTAAGTAGTCGTCCATGTCCAGGTCTGCCCCGCCAATCGAGGAAAGGCTGGAATTGGTTGAGCTCATGCCTGGCATAGGCGCGCCATGCCCGGAATGTCCGGTCGCCGCCTTCTCAGGCGTGAGTGTAACGGTATCGTTGTTAACGCTTGACGCTAATAAAGCGTCCGATACCGTAACGCTAACTTTTCCGACCAAGGTGGCGTTAGGGGAGTTTTGACTTGGCGTAGCGGCTATAACCGCGAGAGCACCTGTTCCGTCTCCAGAAACCCCTTCTCCACAGCCTAAAATTAAGGTAGCTATCGCGCAAGTAAGCGCGATCATCGTGGTTCGCATAAATTCCCATCCCCAAGGTGTACCGACATTTGACGAAAAAGTCGGCTAGTTTTCTTGCGAACGAATTGGGCCTGCCTGAATGTAAGCTTCCAAGCTTAAATTTTTCTGATACTAGAGGACATAGGAATTAAAAAAAGTCGTTCATAGAACCGCTCGACTGACGCGACTTCCACACTCCCTGCGAGTTGCCAATTGGTCCACTATTGGAAACCCGCCAATGCGGAGATAGGCAGAACCGCGATCACTAACATGAAGTATAGCCGTTGTTGGATCGAAATTGACAACTTAAGCGGCAACGCTTTCACTCTAAAAATCTAATATTTCAGGATTGAAACGACACCGGCTGGGGCGGTTCCCTCAATGTAGCCCACTGCGCCCGGTGTTTTTTTAATAATGTCGATGACTTCCGCGTCACTGCTCTTCATGGCCGGTTCGGTCAATCCGTCACGAAATGCTTTCTTAATCCATATCGCCTGATATTTGCGGGTCTCCAGCTTCAAAACTACTTGTGTAAACTTTGCCTGCGCGGCGGAATTATCCAATGGCATCAACCGGACGCCCGCGACAGCGGTCATTTCGCCTACGTAAATATCACGCAAATCGTTCGGAGTGATTTTCGTAGCCGAATTGGCGATCACTTCGGCGGTGTGGCCGTTGAAAGCTAGGCTCACGGTGACGAAAGCGAATAATGCTGAAATAATCGTTTTCATAGTGTCACCTTAAAAACTAACAGCAGCTTGCAACTGCAGACGCCAGTAACTTAGGTTGGCGCCCGCGCTCTGGGTATTAATACCGACGCGAGTGTCCAAGTGGTCATTGGGTTTTTCCTGGGTGTGACTCAGCTCCATTTTGAAAGCGGTATGGGCGTTCCAGGTGTAATTCAGCCCGGCTGCTTTGCGTACGTAAGGCTGGCCTGAATCCATGCTGCTAAAATAGGTGTCATCTGAATCGATCCTCGCTTGTTCGATGCGGACAAATGGCGTCCAACTTTCAAGGTGCCGACCTACTTGAGCGAACCATAAATTGCTGTCATGGCTGCCTTCGGCGCCCGGAGCACCTAAGGCGATGTGTTGAGTTTCGTTTGAAAAGTGATACCACTCAAACGCCACGTCCCATTTGTCTGTTTCGTAGTTTAAGAATCCTCCTGCCATGATTACGACATTGCGGTTGATGCGGGTGTCCTTGTCGCCGTGTAGGTAGGTCTCTACAATGTCGTGGTAGGCGTGTACGCCAATTTCTACATCTGACCGCTGATATGCCAGGCTGCCTCCGACTAACTTACCATTGTCGTCGTCACGCGCGGCGTTAAACGACAACACCTTGGACTCCGTAGAGGTCGCGATGTGATCGCCGTTGGCAAGGTATAAGTTGTAGTTGATGCGGTCGTTAGCGATAGGCTTATTGCCTGTCCACCAAATGCCAACGGCATGGCTGGGCAGCATGCCGCCTTTGTCTTCGAAATCAAGGAAACGGGGCCGGTTTATTGAGGTTTGAAGTTGCGCGCCGTGATGGAAAGCTGTATTCCAGTGCCCATAGGGCGTGTGAAAACGGCCCATCCACAGTACCGAGCGATCACCCGTCGGAAGGCCAATTTGCACGCGTTCCAAATCGGTGGCGATACCGCCTTCCGCGTCGACCTCAAATACAAGTTCGATCAAGCTGCGTAGCTCGCCGAGTTGCGGCGCCAAATAAATGTCAATGTTGCCGACGCTAAAGCCGCGTAACAAATTTGGATCTCCGCCGCTGGCATGCGCTGCACCCACGTCGGCAAAGCCATGCAATGGCACGCCGCCCACTTCCGCCTGTGCAGCGCCCACATATAGGAGGGTGAAGGCTAGTGGGGGTCCAAGACGTACCCAAGGCACGGATTTGAGTAATCGCATGATCTTTTCCTCTCGCTAGGTATAGAAGAATAGCGGTCTAGCCTGTTAAGAACTAAAATTCGTGGTTGTCCATAATATTTGGACAATACTAGCGTTATTTGGATGGAACAGTTGCCTTGTGCCGAATAAAAGCTGAAATCGCCCGCTTTCACGCGCCGCAACATTTCTTGTACTTCTTGCCGCTGCCGCACGTGCACGGGTCGTTGCGACCCGGCGCGGTGGTCTTGTTGTATTTAACCGCTAAATTCTTGCCATCCAAGTAAAGCCAGGCGCCAGACTCTTTGACGAAGCGGCTTTTCTCGCGCATCGCTTGTTCAATGCCTTGCACTTTGAAGCGCGCAATAAAGTCGACCC
>JANOTC010000372.1:0-6123 GCA_031416175.1 Gammaproteobacteria bacterium | reverse complement strand
CCATCGGCCAGGTTGAGACAGCGCTAAGGCATAAGCATGGTCATAGGCAAGCTTGGAGCGGACGTCTTCAATCGTTTCGTCGTAGCCTTGGTACACCTGCGCAAGACCCGTTATGCCGGGTGATACCCCAAAGGTGCGTTCGGCATAAAAGGGGATGGCGTTCTCAAGCTTCTGATAAAAGGCGGGGCGTTCCGGGCGCGGGCCGATCAGCGACATTTCTCCGCGCAGTACGTTAAGCAACTGCGGAATTTCGTCCAAACGCGTTTTGCGTAGCCAGTAGCCTACTCGGGTTACTCTCGGATCTTGCTTTCTCGCCCACTGCGCGCCGCCAGTTTTTTCAGCATCGACACGCATGGTGCGAAATTTAATCATCATGAACAACTCGACATAGTGAGGCCACGCGCGGCCAATGCGGGACTGCCGAAAAAAAACGGGGCCTCGGCTATCGAGTTTTATCGCGAGCGCTATGAGTGGAATCAACGGGATGCTCGCTAACAAGCCAAACGAAGCACCCACCACATCAAATAAACGTTTGCCTACGCGAATAACAGGGTGAACGTAGTTCTGGTCATTCATTATCGTTTGTCTCCAGAAATCGTTGCTCGGGTCCAGCGGCCTTTTTCAAGGCCCAACATGTAACGCAAAATTCCCACCAAACTCACCACGTACCCACTCACCACGTAATGCACCGTCTGCAGCGCCTTGGGCACCTCCCGCGGCAGAATGGCCTGCCGGTAGGCGGCGAGGCCGTACACGGTCATCTGCGCGGCCAGTGCAACGGCAAAAATCGCATATTCATTGGCCAGCGCAATCGTGCCTAGCAAAAAGAACACGAGGCAACCTGGCATCAGCACCCTCAACGTTTTGCCCGAGGCAAAATTAAATGCGACACCGCGAAATCGAGGGCTAAGCAACCGCCATAGGCGTGCCACTTGTTGGGCGTTTCCAGCTGCGATACGTCGGCGGCGGCGCTGCTCAACGTCGACAGTCGCGCGTTCCAGCTCCACGGCCACAATCCTGGGTTCATACTCAGCCTTGAAACCCTGAGCGACGATGGTCATTGGCAGCACGAAGTCGTCGTTAATGGTATCTGGAGCAAGCGGTTGAAATAATTCACGTCGTAACATATAAAACGCACCGTGCACGCCTAGCGTGGACCCCAAGGCGCTTTCTTGCTGTTTAATCGCGGTTTGATATTTCCAATACGCCTCTTCCCCGGCGCTGCTCGGGTTCAAAAATCGATAGCAGCCACTGACAACACCCACCTGTTTAAGCTTGAAGTGCGCAATCGCGATTAAGAACGCATCAAAGGAGACGAGCGCTGATACATCCGACAGCGCGACGAATTCGGCCTTGCTGGCAAGAATTGCCTCATTGATGACGGCCACCTTCCCACGGTTCACACGGTGTTCCACCACGTCCACAGCAAGATGGCTACACTCCGGTTCCAACGCGGTGAGGCGAGCGATTTGCGCCGTGTCATCGGTGCATCCGTCACATAAAATGCTTATTTTTACCCGATTAGCCGGGTAGTCGACCACCGCCATATTCCGAATTTTTTCACCAACGAAATCCGCCTCGTTAAAGGCAGGAATAATTACGTGAATAAAGGGAAGCAGTCGGTCATTGTCTTGTTCCAGATAGGCCCGAGGCTCTACCGCTGGCATTCGCAAAACGCGTCGACGCGTCGCAAAACGCAAAAGTAGCGGGTACCCAACATGGTGATAGCCAATCAACGCGCCACATACCGCGGTTGGCCAAAAAAGAATGTCTGCCGTCATAGTGCTACCCCTTTACTGGCGCAAGCTGCAGGCTTCTGTAGTCTTGCAGCATGTCTCTAATTTCCCGCTTCTTTACTACAAACTCGCGGGGACTGAGCAATGGCTTTTGCCCTAATACCTGTTGCAAACAATCGGCCAAGCCAGGGGCATCACCCGCTTCGACCAGCCGCCCGGTGTCGGGGCAGACCACCTCTGAGGTACCGCCCACGCGAGTCACCACCACCGGCACACCACACGCCTGCGCTTCCAATGGGGAAAGTGGCATTCCCTCGTGGCGGGATGGCAGGCAAAACACATCCAGCGATTGGTAGAAGCACGCCATCTGTTCAACGTGCCCCAAGAAATGAATTCGCTTAGAAAGGCCGCTGGCGGCCGCCTGCTGTTGAAGCGCGCTTTTGCACGGCCCGTCACCAGCAATCGCAAGATGTACGTCTTCAGGTACAAGCGCCATTGCCTGCACTAAAACATCTAGTCCCTTTTCTTCAACGAGGCGAGCCGCGCAACCTACCAGTCGTATTCCCTCAGGCAGACCAAGATCTCTACGTGCAAGGTATCGTTCGCCGATGTTGAACTTGCGCGTATCCACACCATTGGGAATCACTTTCGATCTTGCGAACGGGATTTTTTCTAACAGACGCTCCGCCACCCAATCCGCATCGGCCACAATGATGGGTTTGAGTACCGCGAGCGCAAGGGTCTGAACCCGACGCCGACGGTCGGATGCCAAATGCCAAGCATCATGCTCCGTATGGATTACACACTTAACGCCGCTAAGACGGGCAGCAAGACCACCGTAAATCAACGGGCCAATGTGATGCGTGTGTACGGCAGCTGGCTTGATCTGCATTACTAAGCGCCACAATTTGACGAGCAAGATAAAATCAAATCCGCCTTTCTTGTTTAAGAAGTGAAGATGTGCACGATGCTCAACCAATCGAGGCCACTTGGCGATCATGTCAGCACGATTACCTTCCAGGCTGACAATATGTGTTTCCTCATCGGCATTTTCTAGTCGTTTGAACTCTAACGCCAAGGATTCGATACCGCCCGGCGACAGGTGTTGCACAACATGAAGGGTACGTTTAGGCATGGGCGTGTTTCCTCGTTAAAGACTTGGATAGCCGAATAAACCAATCAAGCAATTTCTTAAGCCGACTACGCAACAGGGTAGACGTTTTCGCTGCGGGGGCCGCTTCCAGCTCGGGCGACAATTTCGGAATTCGACTTAACACCGGAGCACCCGTCATTTGTACAATCACATCGCCACGGCGCACTGTGTTATCTGCCAATTCGTTCAGCACAGCCAATGCCACCCCAATGATCAATCCGCCTGCCGCACCGATAACGAAGTAAAGAATAAGCGGTAAATTGACGGGTGCACTGGGTGTGAACGGACGATCAATTATCTTTATGCGCTCCGGCGCTTCGAAAATGCCCAATGCACTGGTCACCTTGGCCATTTCGGAACGCTGCAGCAAATCGTCGTAGAATTTTCGTTTAACGGTCAAATCTCTTTGCAGCTCCTGCAGCGCGGTTTCTGTTGAGCCGAAGGCAGATACCTTTTTGTCCAATTCTTCAACTGCCGCTTGTAGATTCGCGACTTCTTGGTCAACCTGGCTTACCTTGGCTTGGCTATTTTGAAGTTCACGCAACTGGGAAACTAACAACGGGCGCGCATTCTGCTCACCGTCTGGGCCTGTCAGTGAACTTGCTAGATTCCATAAGCGATCCATGTCTTGGTCCGAGAGTGTTCGGCCGTTTTGCATAAGTTGGCTACGCTCCGACTCTAAACGCGACAACTTACGAACGGCGGTCTGCACCTCACTGTGGTTATCGGTATAGCGCGCTCGCAACAGCGACAGCTGTCCGCGAATAGTTACAATTTGCTCCTCTAACTTTCCCACCACAGGATCGGTTTGACCCAACTTACTTCGCAGTGTTTTCTGCGAGGCATTCGCCCCCGCTAATTCCATTTGTCGCTGGGACAGTAACTGCCTTAAATCACGCAACCGTGTGACATTGCTCATATGCAATTCCGGCAATTCCGCACCATGCTCTGTTTTATACGTAGCGAGACGCACCTCAGAGATAGCCAACTCCTTGCGGCGTTCAGACAATTGAACATCGAGAAAATCCTCGGATGCCACAAGCGAAGATTTTTCTGGAGCCAGTAAGTTATTGATGAAATGACGGCCCACGGTCTCTAACATCGCTGCCATGTTCTCGGGCGAGCCTGCCTGGTAGGTGAGCTTTATCAAGTCTGTGCCAACAAGCTGAACCGTCAACGCGTCAGAGAGCTTGGCCACCACTTGGTCCCGTTCAATATCCTTTGCATTCTTGGTGATGAGGCCCATTTCCGTCCCGACCTCGGTCAGCACGTGGCGACTGTGAAAGAGTGTTTCCAATGCCTTCATGCGCTCTTGTAGCTTGGTGGAAACAGCTAAATCGCCGAGAAAGGGATTCATTTTCGCTGTTTCTTGAATGAGAAATGACATATGTGTTTGATAATGCTTAGGCGACACCAGGCCCACGACCAGGCCCACAAATGGCATCACTAGAAACGGCGTAACAATCAGGTAGCGCCGACGCCAGGCGGCGGCGAGAATGTAGTAGATATTTTCAAACACTTGGGAAGAGTGCATGCGCTTCACTGCCTCGCCTAAATCGTCGGATGCTGCAAGCCTATTACGCCGGGAACTTAATGACTCCGGCGTGGCAAGTGGGAGATCAGCAATGCCTGTGCCACGCGGACCGCAGTGGTTCGCTGGATGAAGCTAAGGGATGAGGCGCTATGGCTACGAAGCCCAGTTTACTGGGCTTTCAAGCTGGGGCAGGCGTAATTGGAAAAAGCTTTGTGAGGCGTTATGGGACGAACTAGATCAACGGACTTCGCATTCGGCTTTGCAAAATGCAGTGCGATAGGCCCGGTGTCAAGTGATAGCGTTTTTGGCCAGGAAGCTCTGTGCGGATGGCGTTGGCGAAATCTTTGCCCGAAGACTCATTTGATCTGAAGCGGCGTTATAACACTGTTTGACATCTGCATCAGTTCGGGCACGGTTCAAATCAGGGTGCCACTAAGGTACCGTCATAGCCTGCTGCCTATCACTCAACGCCTTCAATTAATTGCCGTTTTCCGGTTGGCATAAGCTCGTCTACTGGTACCCAAAACACACCGTTATTGAACCGTGCCGAAATTTGCTGGTTTCGATAAGGCCTGATCGAACATGATTGATCAATAGGGGAAAGACTGCGGTTTACGCCAAGGCAAGCCGCATCCAATTGCATTGGCGAAAAGGGGTATTCATTACCCCATTGTTTCGCTGGATTGCCTCATTGTTTTCGCCAAATGGGGCAGCGACCAAGGCGGTCAGCCCTCCTCCCGCAGCCAGGAGGGTATATCGCGTTGGCCATGCAATACGCGCCAGACATCAATGTACTCAGGCCGCTCGATATAGAACACGCGATAGGGGTAGCGCTTTACTGGCCATGAGCGCAGTTCCGGCAAATCCAGTTCATGCGTGTAGCGGGTCGAACCTGTTGCCGGATGGCGGGCGATGTGCGCGTAGGTTTGTTCGAGTGCGTTGATGAAACCCAGAGCGACTTGCTCCGAGGCCTCATTCAGATAGTAATCTACGGCATCCTCGACATCCCGCTGCGCAACGATGCGTGGGATGATGGGCTTGAATTTCATTCACGCGTGCGCTGTTGGACGCGGTCACGCAGAGTATTGAAATAAGCGCGATCAGCGGGTTGTCCCGGAGCGGATTCTGCGCCCTGCAGCAGCAAGGCGCGCAGACGCGAGCGATCCTGATCTTTGCGGATCAGCTCGCGCATATATTCGCTGCTCGTGCCATATCCGCGCTGGGAAACCTGCTCGTCTACGAAGGACTTTAGTGAATCAGGTAGGGAAATATTCATTGTGCTCATGGATTTATGTTAGACCATTTGGCAAAATTTGGCAAGGACGATGTTTTATGGGTCGAATTGACTCATGAAAAAAAATGGAAATGTTAAATGACCTGGCGTCTGCGCCGAGCGCCGCCCCCAGACAATCGCACTTTGAGTTTCGAAACAAGAATTAGTATGGATTTAAAACTATATTCATGCCAAGATAGTTTTAAATCGCTACTATTATGCACGTGATCAGGGAGCTGAAAATGGACAGTCGCGTCATCGCAGAGTTGGTCTTACATTTGGGGCGTATGGCGTCCGGCGAGGGGCTTGTGAAGGGGCTGACGCCGGCCCAGTGGACTGCGCTCAGATACTTCGCGCGGGCCAACCGCTTCTCGCGAACGCCGTCCGCCTTTGCTGCGTTCCATGGCACGACCCGGGGCACGGTGTC
>JANOTC010000371.1:0-6420 GCA_031416175.1 Gammaproteobacteria bacterium | reverse complement strand
ACCTGCCTGATGCGGTGCACAATTATTTTTCCTACCGGGCCGACATCGCGCAGAAGGAATTCAAATACACCTTGCGCTTGGGACGTTGGACACTGTTGGTCGGGCTGCTGTTTTTGATTTCGTGTATCAGCCTTAGCGAATTGACCGCACAGCTTGACCAGAGCACCGTCGTGCGCATTCTGCAAGAAGGCCTGTTGATCAGCGGATGGGTCGCGATGTGGCGCCCAATTCAGATTTTTCTGTACGACTGGTGGCCGCTAAGGATGCAGCGACACCTATTGGAAAAGCTGCAGCAAATTCCCGTCGAAATTCGCGCACTCTGAATTGTATTCGTAGGTTCCCGACGCCGCTCTACCTCTTCAATCCATGGATTCGTGCGTTCATGGATTCGTGCGTTCATGCAGTCGTGCGCCCGAGCATTTCCCGAGCATTTAGAGCATCCCTGCACGTCATCGCCGCCACCAACCTTTAAGGAGAGCCGTTAGCCGTCCCTGAGGCGCCCTTGCTCTAGCGTTAACACGCGGTCCATTTTTGCGGCGAGGCGGCGATCATGCGTGACCACTACGAAGCTAATTTTTAACTGGCGATTTAACTCTAACATTAATTCATACACATGGTCAGCGGTGGTTTGATCGAGATTGCCGGTCGGTTCGTCTGCCAAAACACTACGCGGACGGGTGACCAACGCACGCGCCACGGCGGCCCGCTGGCGTTCGCCACCTGACAATTCGCCAGGCTTATGTTCAAGACGCTCGCCCAAACCCACCTGTACTAACATTTCTTTCGCTGCCGCGCTTGCGTCAGCGGGTGACAAACCGCGAATCAGCAAGGGCATGGCGACATTTTCTAGTGCACTGAATTCGGGAAGCAAGTGATGGAATTGATAAACAAAACCCAAGGTTCTATTGCGGAAACGACCCCGCTTCGCCTCACCCAGGCGCGCGATGTCCTCACCGGCAACAAACACTTTGCCTGCTGTTGGCACGTCTAACCCACCTAATAAATGCAACAGCGTACTCTTGCCTGAACCGGAAGCGCCAACAATCGCGACGCGCTCGCCTTCCCGAACGGTCAAACTCACGTCCTTGAGTACATCGACGTGCAAGCGACCTTCTTTAAACGTCTTCACCAATCCGCGACATTCAATTGCCGGAACGTTTGTAATCGTTACATCACTCATAGCGCAACGCCTCGGCCGGTTGCACACGCGATGCGCGCCACGCTGGATAAAGCGTCGCCAGCAAGCACAACACAAATGCCCAGGCACCAATTTCAGTCACGTCCGACCAACGCATATCCGATGGTAATTCACTGATATAGTAGACATCAGATGACAAAAAATGCATGTCGAAGAATTCTTCGATGGCAGGGACTAAGGTATCAATATTTGTCGCGAGACCCACGCCCCCCAGCACACCTAACAAGGTACCGACCAAGCCCACCAGCGCGCCTTGCACCACGAAGATAGTCAAAATCGAACTCGGCGATGCACCCAGCGTACGCAAAATCGCGATATCCGCTTCTTTTTCCTTCACCACCATGACTAAGGTGGACACTAAATTGAAGGCCGCTACCGCCACAATCAGGAATAAAATCCAACGCATCGTGGTTTTTTCCATCGCCACGGCTTTGAAAAAATTCACATGCTGTTGAGTCCAATCCGACACCCAATAGTCGCCAGAAAGCTTTCCAACCAATTCACGTGACACCTCGCGCGAGGCGAACATATCATCTAACTTGAGCCGCACGCCGCTCACGGCACCGTCCATTCGCAATAAGCGCCCTGCATCCTCAATATGCACTAACGCCAGCGTGCTATCGTATTCAAACATGCCCGCTTCAAAAATCCCCACAACATTAAAACGCCGCAACCTGGGCATGACACCGGCGGGTGTCACATTCGCTTGAGGCACAATTAAGGTTACTTTGTCGCCAACGCCCGTATTAAGCAACCGCGCCAAGTCTTTCCCTAACACGATATTGAACTCGCCAGGTCGAAGATCACTCAGCGTGCCTTGACGCATTTTGGTGCCAACTTCAGACACTTTCGGTTCTTCGCTAGGCACCACGCCACGCACCATGCTGCCACGCACGGCATCGTTTCCGCTCAACATACCTTCCAATTGGATAAAGGGTGCAACGCCCATCACACGGGGATGTTTGCCCGCCTCAGCCGCCACAACTTCCCAGTCGCGCAGGGCGCCACTCTCGCCAGAAATCGTGGCGTGCGCCGTCATTCCGAGAATTCGCTCGCGCAGCTCTTTCTCAAAACCATTCATTACTGAAAGAACGGTTATAAGTGCGATCGCACCGAGCGCGACACCCAACATGGATATCAAGCTAATGAAGGAAATAAATCGGTTACGCCGCTTAGCGCGGGTATACCGAAGGCCGACAAAGAGTTCTAATGGTCTAAACATGGTGCGCAATTAAACCACAACGGCGTCACATTGTCCCGCGTGACCTCCCTTTACATCCCAGCTATACTACGCCTCCCCAGAATTGCACGAAAACCATGAACCCCGACCTACACCGGCTACACCCCTATCCATTCGAGAAGCTCGCCGCGCTAAAGGCGGGGCTAACGCCGCCGGTAGATAAATTGCCTATCGCGCTCTCGATTGGGGAGCCTAAACACGCTACGCCCGCGTTCATTCTGGCGGAAATCAACGCACATTTACCGTTGCTCTCGCAATACCCGCTCACGAAGGGCACGGCGGTGCTACGTGAAACCATAGCGCACTGGCTAAAAAAGCGCTTTTCCTTGCCCGTAGGAAGTATTGATCCTGAACGCCACGTGCTGCCCGTCAGCGGCACGCGCGAAGCGCTATTCTCCTTCGCGCAAGCCGTTATTGATCGTCGCGAACAGCCTTTAGTGATGATGCCCAACCCGTTCTACCAAATTTATGAAGGTGCCGCATTTCTAGCCGGTGCTGAACCGTATTTCTTGAACACCACGCCGGAAACAGGCTACTTACCCGACTTTTCGTCGGTGCCGCCCAGCGTATATGAACGCACACAATTGCTCTATATTTGCACGCCTGGCAATCCCACAGGGGCGGTGATGTCGGAAGCGGCATTGCAAGAATTAATCGCCTTGGCCGACCGCCATAACTTCATCATTGCGTCTGACGAGTGTTATTCAGAGTTGTACCCAGACGAAGGCAATCCACCCGCCGGTCTACTCGGTGCTGCCGCGCGCATGGGCCGCACTGGCTACGAACGTTGCGTCGTTTTTCACAGCCTCTCAAAGCGTTCGAACGTGCCCGGCCTCCGCTCAGGTTTCGTCGCCGGTGACGCCCGCATTCTGGAAGGTTTTCTACGCTATCGCACTTACCACGGCTGCGCTTTGTCACCACCAACACAGGCCGCCAGCGTAGTCGCTTGGTGCGACGAAGCGCACGTAAGACGAAATCGCGATTTGTACCGCGAAAAATTTGATGCGGTGCTCGATATTTTGCAGCCGGTTATGGACGTGAAGGCGCCGGATGCCAGCTTCTATCTGTGGGCACGCACCCCGATTGACGATCAAGCCTTCACCCAACGCTTATTCGCTGAACAAAATGTCACCGTTTTGCCGGGCAGCTTCCTTTCTCGCTCGGCGCACGGCAGTAATCCCGGCGCGAACCATGTGCGCATGGCGCTCGTCGCCTCCGTCGACGAATGCACCGAAGCGGCACGACGTATTCGCACCGTCATCGAAACCCTTAAGTAATTTTGTAACCGTTTGGAGTTAGAGCTATGAAAGATTTACAGCAGACAATCGAAGAAGCGTTCGAACATCGCGCCGAAATCACGCCACGCACCGCCGAGTCTCGCTTAAAAGCAGCCGTGCAAGAAGCCATTGCATTGCTCGACAGCGGTAAAATGCGTGTCGCCGAGAAAAAAGACGGCACCTGGGTGGTCAATGAGTGGTTAAAGAAAGCGGTTTTATTGTCTTTTCGCATCGAAGACAACAATTTAATCGGCGGCGGTCACACCAATTATTTTGACAAAGTGCCCTCGAAATACGCTGAATACGGCTCCCGCGAATTCCGTGAAAGCGGCGTACGCGTCGTTCCACCTGCCACCGTCCGACGCGGCGCTTACATCGCACCCAGCGTAGTATTAATGCCTTCCTACGTGAACATCGGCGCCTATGTCGACAGCGGCACCATGGTTGACACGTGGTCCACCGTTGGCTCCTGCGCGCAAATCGGCAAGAACGTTCACTTGTCCGGCGGCGTTGGCATCGGTGGTGTGTTAGAGCCACTGCAAGCATCACCCACCATTATTGAAGACGACTGCTTCATCGGCGCGCGCTCCGAAGTGGTCGAAGGCGTTATTGTGGAAAAAGGCTCGGTGATTTCCATGGGCGTTTATATTGGTCAAAGCACACGTATTTTTAACCGAATGACGGGTGAAATTATCTATGGCCGCATTCCTGCCGGATCGGTAGTTGTGTCAGGAAGTCTGCCATCGTCTGACGGAAAATATAGCCTTTATTGTGCGGTCATCGTTAAGCAAGTCGACGAGAAGACGCGTAGCAAGGTAGGTATTAATGAGTTATTGCGGGATATTTGAGAATTTTTCTAACAACATGGAAGCTGGAAGTCGCCCAACAGGGAAGATTAACTGCGCGGGCACAACTTGTGTTTATTATAAAAAATGCGAGTGTGCCCGCTCAATTTCCCCTTGTCTCGGGACTCAAAAGCGAAATTAACTTTGCGCAATGATTATGACGCTACTTCGGTCAACGGTGCGATGCACGCGAGGTTGGATGGCTTAGACGTGATGACGCCAAGGTGGAAGGATTGCTCGAATATGGCTAAATCGTACGATACGAGACTTGGCTGACGTTATGATGGGAGTGATGCGCGCTACACTACCGATGATCGAGTATCTGGGTATGTTGCGCGATGTGCTGATGGCCGGTGGCCGTCCAAAGGATCGTGTACCCAAGATTATATTGACCCCCGGCGGAACGCCCGCTCCAGAGAAATGACTTCATCGTCTCCATCCTCTGTCATGTCATAAAAGCTCTCTGCGAGCGCAAGTCTTATGGCGGAATACAACTCATTTGTCCAAATTGTAATTTCTAAAAGCAACTTGAATTCATTCTCTTTAAAAACCCGCACATCGTGATTCCACGACGTCCCGCTATTCTTATCTTTGAGAGCCACACAATCAGGCTTTTCATAAGAAAAGACAGCTGAGCTACGTAGCGCGGCTAAAACTGATTCCGCTTTCGGCTCCTTCAAATGAATCAAATACTCGCTACTCATTGTTAACTGCCATCCCCGTGCGGACGACCCCGGACCACGGGTAAGTCCTTAGGATTGCGAATTCCAATTTGCGTTTCATCCGCATCTAAACTCGGTCTACCCCGGTCTGTAACCTGGTTCCCACATGGGTCCTCTTTGTGCACATGCGCGTTATTACCAGACTTGTAGCCCGTAGGCTTTAGGTTACCATATTTGTGGACCCTTACCTCTGAGGTATCTGAATGCTTCCAGGTCTGATTTGGTCCATTGTCTTTTGTTTTCGTATACCCGTTCTTGGTTAAAATATTCTCAATATGAGGAACGCTCTTCCCTCGTAGTTGTATCAATTTTGATGCGGCATTTTGTCTATTGCAAGGCTGAATCGCAGCGGAAGCTTCCTTCCTCGCCAGCCCCAACGGATCCGCCCAACCAACTGGATTCGGCGCATATTGATAACTATTCGCTCCACCCAACAACCCAATCGGATCCAGCGTCACATACCGCGCACTATCCGGATCATAATACCGATGCCGGTTGTAATACAGCCCCGTCTCCGCATCTTCATACTGACCTTGAAACCGAAGTGGCTGTTCAACCTCCAGTCTTTCATAGTGCAGGATTCCGCCCCACGCTTTGTACTGCGCTGACCACACGGCTTCGCCTTGCGTGTCTAACAACTCCAGCGGCGTGCCCAGGTGATCGCATTGGTAATAGTGTATCCGGTCACCGATTGCGGCAGTCTTGGCGCGATCTTGCCGTTGCTGCCACGTTTGTTGGTGTTGTTCTTCCTTTTGCGCGATCTGATGTAGCCGCCAAGCGTGCACATGGGCAGCCGGATTGAGCGGATCCGTCGGTAATTCCCACGCGAACACCGGCGGTAGATGCACGCTGTTATCCACGTAAGTCGCTAACCCTTCCTTGGATTCCACCCGCGCCAGCGGCACAAAACTGTCTGGCTCGTAGACGTACGTGATCGTTTTTTCAGCCTGGATTTCTTGTACTAAAACATCGCCATCTCAAACAAACAGCGTGCTGCGACGGCTGTGTTCCTTGACCGCGCTTGAATGCTTTGCCCGAGATGATGGGATGGCGCTAAACCGATCTCAATGTGGGATACTCTGTTGTGTAATCGAACCGGTTTGACGAGAATTGCGTCGTCTGACTTCGTACGAGGGGC
>JANOTC010000370.1:0-12023 GCA_031416175.1 Gammaproteobacteria bacterium | reverse complement strand
AGCCAAACCCGGCGGGTCGGCCGATTGAAGGAAACGTGTTGCGTCCCGGTTGGGAAAGTTTTGTGGGTGCTGGCCCGATGGCGATGCGTCACGGGCTAACAGTAGGTGAAATGGCCGCGTGGTTTAAAAAGCATTTTAATTTGGATGTGGAGTTGCACGTCATTGCGATGTTGGGATATTCACCCAATGCCGCGCCGGGGTTTGGTTGGCCATGGGGGGAGGTGCCGTGGGTTAATCCTAGCCCTAATGCGTCAAGTTTGAACATGGCGCGTTTTTATTCGGGTTCCGTTTTAATAGAAGGCACGGAGTTGTCGGAAGGGCGTGGCACGAGTGTTCCGTTAGAAATGTTGGGCGCCCCCGACATTGATATGCAGTTAGTGTTGAAAAAAATGCTTGTAGTTGCGCCGCAGTGGTTACACGGCGCGCATGTGCGGCCGTGTTTTTTTCAGCCTACGTTTCACAAACATGTTGGAAAGTTATGCCAGGGTTTTCAAGTGCACACGGATTTCCCGAGTTACCAACCCAAAGAATTTAAGCCATTTAGATTGACCTTGTTGTTCCTCAAGGCGATTCGCTTGTGTTATCCCGAGTACCGATTGTGGCGCAATTTTGCCTACGAATATGAAGCCGAGCGACTCGCGTTTGATGTGATCAATGGCGGTACTTTCATTCGTGAGTGGGTGGATGATAGCGGTGCAGATGATCAAGATTTAGAATACATGTTAGCCGACGATGAGCGTCAGTGGAGTGAGATAGCAAGGAGTCATTGGCTTTACTAGTTCGTTTATATTTTTACCGAGCTATCTAATTTAAATAATGTTGTTTGTTAACGCCGACACACATCTTTAATAATGCCGGATGCGGATGCTTTTCAGAGGGTTTCCTGAAATGAGAATGAAAAAAAGTTTGTTTTTTGCCTTATCACTAACATTGGCGTTGGGGCTGTTAATTGGTAGTACAGGATTCGCCGCGTTCGTGCAACACACTAATAGCTTAGATTTTTGTACGTCGTGTCACGAGATGAAAGACTCTGTGTATGAAGAGTATAAGAAAACGACTCATTACAGTAATCGCTCTGGTGTGCGCGCCGTGTGTGCAGATTGTCATATTCCTCATGATTGGCGCGACGTCATTGTGCGGAAGGTGGTGGCTGTAAAAGACGTGTATCATCATTTGTTAGGCACGATCGACACCAAAGAAAAATTCGAAGCACGCCGTTTGGAAATGGCTCAGAAGGTGTGGGTTCAAATGAAAGAAAATGGTTCGAAAGAATGCCGCAATTGCCACGCGTTTGACGCGATGGTGCTAGTCAATCAACGGCCACGGGCACGTAAACAACACGAAAATGCGATGTCTGATGGTAGATCATGCATAGAGTGCCACAAAGGGCTTGCGCACAAGGCCGTTCATGATCAGTTGCCAAAATCCGAATCGGCAGAAGATTTTAACCTTCAATTTTGAGTAGGGAGTTGTAAGCTCAAGATTGAGGAGACTATAGTCGAATGGATTCAATGTGAATTTACACCACGCACGCTAGCTAGCTAGTTTCAACGGCGTATTCACATCGTCAGAGCGGCCCCCGGGTGAGTGATCCTCCGGGGGCTGTGCTCAGTCAGCGACTGATGGCGCCGACGGCTTAGTTCGCGCCGCAACACTTCTTATGTTTTTTGCCAGAACCGCAAGGGCACGGATCGTTTCGCCCAATTTTGGGTGAGGTGTCTGATTTGCCTTGGATGGGAACAAGTCGTTCGGAAATGCTGTTGATAGTGAGGTACCGGCGTGAGAAACGCGCGAGGAAGTTCGCGTGCCGTTGCTGGAACGCGGTCCAAAACTGTTCCAATTTTTCCTGGTACGCGTCCAGTTCGGGTACAACAGTTATCTCGCCTAATTTCGTGATGAAGACTTGACCGAGTAAGTCTGTTCCACCTGAATGCAGGGCGATGCATTGGACGTGCACTTCGCCACACCCGCAATTCTGTATTGGGCAGTACTTTTCAATGGCCAAATAGAGTCGGTTGCCGAGGATGTACAGATCTTGCCGCGCAGCGAGAGTCGATTGCTCCCACCCGATCATTGCATCGCGGCGCCAATCCGTGACGTTTATTTTCGCCGTATTCAAAGCCCGCGTTTCAGGATTTGGCAGACCCTTGCCGCGTAACCAAAGCTGCGCAAACGCTTCGAGGATTTCGCCGTCCACATGCTTAATAATGTTGGTGATGCGCGAGTTCGTAGCGAGGTCTAACAGTTCTTCATTCGTGATCGTCATGGCCTTACAGGCGTCGATATCAATTAAAAACGGATTGAGATTGGGATAGGATTCGGCCATTTTGACGTAGCTACTGTCAGGGAGCCACGCCTCTCTAATCGCGGCGCTTTGTTCGAGAAGGTCGTTCTTGCTGCTTTCGCAGGAAAGAATCAACGTGGTGCGGCATTGGCAACCTTCCGTGCGACACGTGAGTGCTACGATCCAGGTCGAGGCTGGGTCAGCAAGTTGGAATAAGCAATCCTCCGGCGTGAGGTGACTTTCTTTAGCGGCGACATGTAATTGCGGGACTTTCATTAATGGGTTACCGAAAAAAGGGCGATACAACTCCGCCCATTATCGAGGAGTTTGTTAGAAACTCAAAGACCCGATGAAAAACGCCGACTTTCCCGGTCTTTGTTGCCTAATTATATCGAGAGCGATCCAGGCCGTGAGGGAGGTACTCCCTTGATATAGTCAAATTCACTTGGATTCCAGGTCTTAGTGTCTTACCATTTCGCAAATGCTCCTCGGCAAACAGCTTAGCAAACAAGGTAATATCTATGTCACAAGGTACACAAGAACTGAGCGAAGACGAGATGGAGCGGCTGAGTGATTTCTTGATGGCTCGCATAGACGATGATGAGAACACTACTGACAAAAATGAGGGTGTGTTAGATGTTTCGGAGCTGGACGGATTTCTCACTGCGATAGTCAGTGGTCCCAATGCGATTCCGCCGACCGAGTGGTTGCCTGCGCTGTGGGGCGACTATCCGCCGCAATGGAAGAGCGATCAAGAGTTCATGGATATTGTGTCGATGATCATTCGACATATGAATGCGATCGCAGACTGTTTGATGGAGAGTCCGCAAGACTACGAGCCGTTGTTCTTGGAAAATACGGTGGGTGAGAAAACGGACGATATCGTCGATGAATGGTGTCATGGCTACACGATGGGCATTGCATTAGATGCCGAGGCGTGGATGGATTCGGGACCTGAAATGACCGGCCTTATTTCGCCGATTTTATCGTTCGGGCACGGGATAATGGATGGCGCGCTCGAAAAGATGAGTGACGACGAGATAGAGGATATGCAGCAACAAATTGCACCCAATGCGCGTATAATTCACGCGTTTTGGCTGGCCGGGCGGTCTGCGAGTAACGGCACATCCTGACCGACCTTTTTGCCGATGGAGCGTGCGGCACCGGCGCCGCGTGTCGGTCGCAATGATCTCTGCCCTTGTGGCAGCGGGAAAAAGTATAAGAAGTGTTGTTTGCACTGAGGTCGATAAGTCTGTGGACGTCGCTAAAAGAGACAACGACGCGGGAACGGTTCGACGCCCATCGCTAATATGAATGATCTAGCGGGAACCCCTGATTACTGGGCGTTTTTGCGGCTTGTCCATAAACTATCCACAGAGATATCCACAGGTTCTGTGGATATCCGGGATTCTTCCAGTAGGCGCAGGGAGTTAGCGCCGATTCGCGTGCGCCGACCCACCTAAACAATTTTAATAAAACGGTAATTAACCGACGAAAATTAGCTTGCGTCGGCTAAAAGTTCAGGCAGATCGTCGGCCGTCACGCGCGTGTAATCGTCGAGCAATTCGGTGAAGAAGGGCTGACCGAGTCGTGCCGACCAATCCGTGAATGATTCGCCATTGACGGCGTCATTTTCAAAGGTGCGGAACAAGAGCCGCAATACGGGCACTAGCCGCGCGACGGCCACCGGCGGACCACTGGGAACGCCTCTAACGTGCAGACGATAAGACAATAATGAATGCAAGCCCACCACCATATCTTCAGGTTCGAATATCGCCCCTTCAAATTTTTCGGGTGCAAGCGGCAATCCAAAACTGCCGAACAACTTAGCTAAACGGTCGAGGGGGAGCCGTCGTCGTGCGTCGGGTCCAGACGGTACCTTTGGCGTCTGGTCGAGCACTGAGTCCATCCTGGACCATGACCTATCCCTGCTTCGTGCTGTAGCGTGCTTTCTGGTCATGCTCAACTCCTTGTATGGCGAGTATCGAACGTCTCCCCCTCAGTGATGGCAATTTACGCTTTCTTGATTATAATGTTAAATAACTTGTGCGGCTCGTTTAATACGGATATGGGTATATAAGATGCGCATTCAACAGCTTCGCTGCATTCACGAAGTAGCGATCAATGGCTTAAGTGTTACGTTGGCGGCCGAGACGCTGCACGCGACGCAGCCGGGCGTGAGCGCGCAGATCAAAATGCTGGAAGACGAACTCGGGCTGGTCATTTTTGAGCGCCGTGGAAAGCGAATTGTTGCCGTGACGGAGCCAGGTCGCGTTGTTGTTGATTTGGCGGCGGGGATATTACGTGGCGCCGACAATCTTAAGCGGGTAAGTGATGACTTCACTAAGGAAGAGGTGGGTGCGTTACGGATCGCGACAACTCATACTCAAGCGCGATATGCGCTTCCTCGCGCGGTGCTGGAATTCAAGCGGCGTTTCCCCGACGTGCAATTGAGTATTCATCAAGGCAGCCCGACGCAAATATGCGAAATGGTGATTAACGGTGATGCCGATTTCGCTATTGCAACGGAGGCGATTGGTGACTATCGCGAGCTTGTGATGTTGCCCTGTTATCGTTGGAATCGTTGCGTTGTCACGCCGCCGGGCCATCCCTTACTCGCGGAGGATCCACTCACGTTAGAAGCTATCGCGCGTTACCCTATCGTGACTTACGACTCTGCATTTTCAGGTCGATCAGTCATTAATAAGGCTTTTTCACGAGCAGGTTTAGAGCCAAACGTTGTGTTAACGGCAATTGATTCTGACGTAATTAAAACGTATGTTGAATTAGGGTTAGGTATTGGTTTGTTGGCGAAGATGGCGTTCGATCCTGAGCGTGATGTGCACTTGCGCGCGCGTGATGCGCACCACTTATTTGAAGACAGTGTGACTCGGATTGGCTTTCGCAAGGGCGCCTATTTGCGTAAATTTATGTTCGTGTTTTTGGAGCTGTTTTCGCCGCAGTTAAACGCAAAAACGGTTCGGGCGGCGGTGGGGTGAGTTGATTGGTCGTTCGTTTCACGCCACTGGCGTTGGCGGTAGGCGGTGTTGGGATCGTATTTTTGTCGGTGATGCAGTAAAAAATCATGTGACTGTCGCTGGGGAAACTCCGATCACCTTCCTTGATTTTACTTCTCTGTGTGCTGATCAGCGGTCTATCGGCAAGCCATTGGAAATGGTCATGGATTTGTCTTGACATTAATTTCGGACTTGCGTACCTTCTTAAATAGAACTATATTGGTTACATATGGCTTCAAATGCGCGCTTCTCTATGGCTGTTCATATCATGACGACGTTGGCCTATGTGGGTGAGAAAACGTCGTCGGAATCGTTGGCGCTGTCGGTCGGCACCAACCCCGTGGTGGTGCGTCGCCTGCTGGGTGAATTGAATCGGGCGGGGCTAATTCGGGCTGAGCGCGGTAAGGCGGGAGGGTTTACCTTGGCGCGTGGTTCCAAGGAAATTTCCCTGCTCGACATTTATCGTGCGGTCACGGACGAACAGGATTTAGTGTCGTTGCACGAAAATCCTGAGAACCGAAAATGTCCCGTGAGTTGTAATGTGCGTGGTGTGTTAGCCGCGCATCTGCAGAAGGCCCAGTGCGTGTTCGAACGCGAACTGGAAAAGGTGATGTTGGTGGATCTCGAACGAGAAATGTAATTTCGGTTTTTTTTTGGTCATAAATGTAACTAAATTAGTTACGATAAGAGGAGCTACACATGATACTTTCAGGCAAGACGGTAGTGATCACGGGCGGCAATAGCGGCATCGGCCTGGCGACAGCGAAATTGTTTTTGCAAGAAGGCGCCCAGGTTGCCATTCTTGGCCGCGACGGCAAGACGCTCGAAAGCGCGGCACAGGAACTTGGCAACAAAGCCCTGGTGCTTAAAGCCGACGTTTCATCGTTGGAGCAAATCGACGCGGCAGTGAAGGAGGTCAGCAACAAACTGGGCAACGTCGACATTTTGTTCGCCAATGCCGGAATAGCGGAATTCAGGCCAATGGAACAAGTCGATTCGGCATTTTTTGACACGACGTTCGACATCAACGTCAAGGGTCTTTTTTTCACGGTGCAGAAATTCTTGCCGCTGTTGCGCGATCATGGCGCTGTGCTGTTCACGACCAGTATCGTTAATCAAAAAGGTTGGCCCGGCACCAGTGTGTACTCGGCGAGCAAGGCCGCGGTGCGTTCATTGGCGCGTACGCTTGCGGCGGAACTGCTGCCACGGCACATCCGCGTCAACGCGATCAGCCCCGGACCGATTGAAACGCCGATTTTCGGCCGTATGGGTATGCCGCCCGAAGCCTTGCAACAAATGGCTGAAGGCATTCTGCAACAATCGCCGATGCATCGCTTCGGCACCGCCGACGAAGTGGCCAAGGTAGCGCTATTTCTCGTCAGCGATCATTCGTCCTACCTCACCGGCGGCGAAATCTGTGTGGACGGCGGGCTCGGTCAGCTTTGAGCGAGTAGTTGTCGCCTACCACGGAAACTTCAACAACGTATCAGGACATTACAATGAATCACACAATCACAGTTATTGGCGCCACCGGTAACATCGGTCGCGCACTGGTGGAAAAACTTCTCACGAGCGGCGTAAAAGTACGCGCAGTCGGGCGTGATAAAAATAAGCTCTCGCACCTGGAGCAGCAGGGCGCGGAAATCCTCGCCGATTCGCTGGAGGACACCGGATTTGTCGTCGACGCCTTGCGCGGCGCCGATGCCGCGTTTCTGATGATTCCGCCGCATTACAACGTGCCGGACTTGCGCGCGGATCAACGCCACCTCGGAGCGAGCCTGATTGAGGCGGTCAAGAAATCCGGCATCAATCGGGTGGTGGTATTGAGCAGTCTCGGCGCTGGATTGTCTGCGGGAACGGGCCCGATTCTTGGTTTGCACGAATTCGAAAATGCAGTGCGTGGTATTGCGGGCGTGTCTGCTGTAGTTCTGCGTCCCGCCTACTTCATGGAGAATCATCTCGGCTCCATCGGACTCATCAAGCACGCGGGCATCAACGGCAGTGCGATGCGGGCGGACACCCGGCTACCTATGGTGGCAACGCGTGACATTGCGGAGGTCGCGGCGGAAATTCTGCGAGTGCCGACATTCACGGGCGTCACGGTGCGTGAAATCCTCGGGCTGCGAGACTACTCGATGCAGGAAGCGACGGCGATCTTAGGTGCAGCCATCGGCAAACCTGATCTGGCCTATGTGCAAGTTTCCGACGACGACTACACGAAGGGTTTGGAGGGCGCGGGATTTTCCGCCGACGTCGCACGCAATTTCGTCGAAATGAGCGCTGGGTTCAACGCCGGAATAATTCAAAACACCACCCAGCGTAGTGCTGCGAACACCAGCGGAACGACCACACTGGAGCAGTTCGCGCGCGATGTGTTTGCTCCGGCGTTTCAATAGTCGTAATTTCACCTAGAGCGGCGAACTCATGTTAGGGTCAATGTTATTCACCTGGTTGCAGGGTGCGCACTTTTACCGAGACTTGCATCATCGTGCTGTAGAAAATCTGCCGATCAGTCCAGGAAAAATCTGGATAGATGTGGGTTGCGGACCGGGATTGGTGACACGGTTTGCGGCTGAGCGCGGATACTCTGCCAAAGGCGTAGATGCCGACCCTAGCATGATTAAAGCCGCCAAACGTCTCGCCAAAATTCATCGTTCGGCTGCGGAGTTTGAGGTGGGAAACATCGCCGGTTTACCGGATCAATACGCTGACGTGGTCTCTGCTGCATCATTGCTCGCGGTGCTTGATGATAAGCCATCAGGCTTGAAAAGTTTGTGGCGTTGCGTTCGTCCAGGTGGCTATTTGCTGATTATTGAACCCACGGATCAAATGAATCCGGAGAATGTCAAAAAACTGGTAGGCGCGGATTTACCCCCGAAACGCATTAACGGTCTACGTATTTGGGCGTCCGCTCGCCAAAATAGAACGGTTGACCCAAAGATTTACGATGCGATTGATGGGGAACGACAATACGTCGATCTGCTTCATGGGCTCGTAGGTGCCTGGATATTCAGAAAAAACGGTGGATCTTTACCTACGGAATGACGCTGTCGGCTGCGGAGAACGACAATGGAAGGCGAGCCGATGTGCAGGATCCGCCACCTTAGACGTAGCCTAGGCGGCCAGTCCCTGAGAATGGCGAGCACGCCAAGCCGGGGGCTGGAATATCCGTTAGACGGTTTTTTCTTCAGACGCGCCGAGTCCTAAGTTCCTCCATTGATTGTCGATAGCACAAATTTGCTACGGGGCTGTGTTTTTACCGTAAGAGTTTATTTATGCTCGCATTGGCTAAACAACGCGTCAAGGTGTCATCCATAACCCATCCGCAATCGCCATTGTTCTGCGTCGTACACATCGCCGATCTGTAGCAATCATACTCAGGCTTCCATTCGCATGTGGTCGCCACATTCGTATCGGAGCACAGTTGGCCTGAGCATCCGGTCGGCATGCAAATGCGCGGTTTCTCACCTACAAGTTTCAGATAGAATTGTGTCGCCGCGACACCTTGCGCGTTACCGGCGGGCCCGGTGACTTCAAAAAAGCGCCCCGCTAAAGGCAGACCTTCACTGCTGAATACAGCCTTTTGAGCCAGTTCCAATTGCTCTTTCGTTGCGTTGACATTGCTCAAATCATAAACGGCAAGTGTTTTCATCAATTTCTTATTAAGCACTTCTGCGTCATAACTCAGGCAGGGAAACGTTATGCAGCGTATCCCGTTGTCGCTGACACTAAGAAATTTCCCCTCCGGGGCTTGCGTTGTTGCGCTTATCCACGCGTCATCAATGATGAAAAGACCATAAGCGACGGCGCTTGATAGCTCTCCCTGAATCAGTACGCGAGAATCATACATGGCTTGCCGAAGTAGGTTTACTTGATCGTCCGTTAAGCCGGGAATATTGATTTGATTGGTACCGACATAACATTGTTTTTGTGTAGTTCTGTCCGGACATTTCATCGACTTTCGATTAACAGCAGTAACAAACCAACCGCCGCACATAGGGGATGCACACTTACGGTAGTCTGGCGTAACAGTAAAATGGGTGCTGGATGATCGGCGATCCGAGCTATTGTTATGGCTGCCGTGCGTTGGTTCAGCCGCCAAGACAGCGCACCAAGAAATCACAAAAGCGAATGTTAAAGCGGATATGCATAGTCTCATAATTCTCTCCCTAGAATATGACAGAATAAATGGGTATGTTTGCGGCGCCGCTGTCTTTTCTCGTCTTAGACTACATCGCTGCGCGCTATTTAAAGAATAGCACAGCTCATCGAAAGCGAAAGTCCTTTTACGCTTCGAGAGGCGGCGTTCAAATTATAGCAATTCTTGCTAGTTGATTGTTGCTACAGCAGTTTCACACAGGCTCGAAATAGTAACTGTTAATGTCTGGAATTTTGAATTTGGCATGTCCTTGCGACCCATCGCTCACTCAAAGACTTGAAGCCGGAACGGCAAGAATGCGCTCGTCTGACCAGCGCGGGCGCTCGTCGTTATAGATGACTATGCCCAGAGGACAATTGTGACTCAGCACAAATTCTGACAACGAACATAGCGCGCGTTTGTCTGACTGCAGTGTCAGTAAAAGCCTGCATGGGGTAGAGACGCGATGGCGGCAGTTGCCACGCCTCCGCCAATCTCAGCGGCGCAATTTCTAAACGCGCGACCCGTCCTGCCAAGCTTTCCGAAATCTGCTTAACCAATTCCGGCGAACTCGAACCTGACAGCAAAAATCGCCCTTTTCTGGAACGATCTTTGTCGATCGCCACGCTGTGTCAAGAGCGTTTGCAGATGCGATTGAACATGCCGCGAAATCATATATGTAAATACTAAGCTCAGACTTTACTAATTACATGATTCTAGCCCGTTGGCGTTGAGAGTCAAATGGCGCTGCAATGATTAGGGTGCGCGAGGCGACACAATAGCACCGCGAAGCCCCGCCGCCATTTCCTTCAGCTCTACAAACGCGTCGGGCTTTTGGCGCTCCAATTGCTTTACCTCCGGCTTTGAAAAAACGCCCTCGAACTGTGTATCCGCATCGCCAACAACGCGCTTCGTTACCGATTTTTCATATGCCGCCCAAAGCAGGGCCAACTTCGCTTCCATCGCCACATTAACCGACGTTTTGGCCTGTTGTTTGCCAAATTCAGCGCGCGCGGCTGTCACCATACCTGTAATCAACTTTTGATCTAGCGCGGCGAAGTTGACGGGATGAGAAATGCCGAGACTAAGATAGTTGACTAGCGTTCGATACGCGACGGGACCCACCGGATCGCCCGACTCTTTGCTCCATTTGTCTGATGTTTTGAGTGCTTCCGTCGCCGCATTTACCATCTCTGATAGTAAGCCCGCGCTTTCATAGGCGGCTGCCACATACTGGTAGTCCTTCGCCAGCATCGACAACACATCGGCTTCTTTGTAGGTATAATCCGCGCTATGGCCGCTGATCTTTTTCCAAATGGCCGTGCGCGCGTCGCGATATGCCGCTTGCTGTTTCGGGTCATCGGTCGTTTGTGTTAGAAAGCCGTAGCTCAGCAATTCAAGTCGCTCTGGTCGGAAGGCCACCAAGCGAGTTTTGTCACTCGCCAGCGTGCGCAATTGGCGGGCACGATCAATAACGTTGTTTAGCTTCACACTCGATTGATCGCGATTGCCCAGTTTGAGCAGCGCATATGCATGTGCTAGTGTCGCCTTTGCGGCATTATGTTCATTTAGTTTTCCAGACGCCAAAAGCTCGTCATAATATCTTGCCGCAACGTCATATTTCTCAGCCTGCAACGCATAAAATGCCGTGCGTTCGAAGTAGGGTGTGACGTCCGCTCCCGGTACAGTTCGCATTAAGGTGAGCGCTGCGTCGGCTTGTTGCCAGGCCTCATCCGGGCGATTCACAAAGAACAACGCGCGCGCCGTCACCCACCGCGTTTGCGCTTGCGAGGTGATATCGACAAAAGGAAGCGCCAGGCGATGCGTGAAAAAATCGGCGGATAGGCCGTAATTGCCTACATCGAAATGTAACCAGCCTAAGTTCTCCCAGACGCTTGCAGCGATGCGACTATTCTCGCGCCCAAGATCGAGCGCCATAATGTAGTGGTAGTGTGCCTTCTGGAATAATTTTTTGTCGTAGCCATAGCCTTTACGCGTTGCACGTAATTGCTGGTGGTAAACATAGCCTAACAGGAGGTCGCGCATGGCTGGATTAAAGATGCGTCGCGACACAGAATGCAACAACGCTTCTGCCTCTCCGAGCGCCTTGGGCTCGCCCTTCGCGTCAAGAATTTTCCGCAGGGCTGCCACGTAGTTTTGTGCCTCGCCTAATTTATTTTCTTTTATCAGCGACTGATATATCAATTCCAGATTGTCACGCTTGCTCGTGCTGGGTGATAAACCCAGTGTGACGAACTGATGGTGCGCTTCCAAGTCATTTGACTGCAACATCACACTATAAAACGTGTTATAGGCCTTAACGGGTTCATTATTGCCTAACATGCCATAGGCTTTGTCCATAGTGATTAGCGAATACTGCTCAGCTACATTGTAGAATTCCATTTCCGATACGTGTGTGGTGGTGAGCCAATGACGGGAGAGTAGTTCCAAATATTGAAATTGTTCCGCGTCAGCCAGCACTTGAATTGCGCGCGTGTGCATGGCTTTGCGTAACGTGAGATTTGCGCGAGATCGCTTCAATAAATCGGTCAGTGTTTTGAACGCCTCTGTTTGCGCTTTTCGG
>JANOTC010000369.1:0-3570 GCA_031416175.1 Gammaproteobacteria bacterium | reverse complement strand
GCCAACTGAGCAACGCCACCCATTGGTCGTTGGCACAGGCAACGTAACGCAGGACATTGCCCACCGGCGCGTTGGGACCCAGATAGTGATGCTCACGCATGAGTGCTTCCCAACGCGGTCGCTCATCCGGCCGAATGAGGCGTACACGCACGTCGCGGAGGTGGAATGATGAAGGTTGGCTTTCCATGGCCACTTTATACCGGACCGAAAAAGAAATGGCCAGTAAAATCGCTTTGCTTATATGTTATAGAGAGTTAGGGGGTTGGGTGACATGGCCCTGTCGCCACACCCAACACATTACGTCAGGGGTGAAAACGCGTAACATACTCAGTATACTTCTTTGTTATTGCCGCTGAACCCTAAAGTCTTCGCACCGCAGTAGCCGAGCGCGCGACTGACAGCAACTGTGTTTAGATAAACGCCAAAGGCTATCATTATGAATAGTGAGCATATGAACCAAAGGGTTACAGCCCATTCTTTGCGTTTATGTATACTAGAAAACAGCTACGCCAATATGCAGTTGATGATACGTACATGTCATGAGCGCGGGCATCACGTTGACCATTTTTCGAGCATAAACGACGTAATCGAAGCCAATTCACAGACGATTTACGACGTGCTCGTCGTCAGCGATACTATGGCCGGTGGTGCGGATGCGTGTGAGATAGCGATCACAAAAGTGCGCAGCCAGACCGACCACAACATCGCGGCGATTCCTATCTTAGCGATCACGTCGACTACCGAAATCGGCCAAATTCGCGCACTTGAATTATTTGGCGCGACCGCCATTCTCACCGAACTCACCACCGCGCGTTTTGCCGCCGCCTTGGCTGCCCTTGCTGACGGCGAAGCCACTCCAGCAAAAGCGCACACCGGGAAAAAAGCGGCGTTATTACTAGAAAAAAATCACAATTTGAGCCTCGTTCTCACCCACGCCATAACACAAACGGGCCACTCCGTTACCCACGCGATAAACATGGAGGAGGCTGTCGCGGCACTCGACCAAAACGAATTTGAAATCCTCCTACTTAGCCAGGATGACTCTCCCGTACAAATGTCGACCGTGCAATTTGTCGAGTTCGTTCATTCGTCCTGCGACAGTCATACGATGCCCTTGCGAATATGGGTACTGACGGATGATGTGACGCCCACGAACGCACGAGCATTACGACTGGCCGGTGCGGAACACGTGCTTGATAAGCGCGACCCCATCCGCTTGTGCAATGCACTATTTACCTTGTCGGCCAGCAAAGCAGGACAAAAAACCAACGACACCCGAACGACGGAATCACTGTATCAACCCAGCGCGAGTCCAAGCGAACCCGTGAAGGCGCGTAAAACCACTCCGCCGCCCAAACATCAAAATTCGACTAGCAAGTTCAATTCTCGACTGGCAGGCATGGCGTTACCTGCCGTTGGCTTTTTTGCGTTAACCTCCGTCGTCGCGGGCGGCGTTTGGTTTGGCTGGCAAGCATTTTTCGCCAAAACGTCAGTGGAAGCCGTGACGGTACAGCGAGGAACACTTGAACTCACCGCCGCCGCTACAGGGCTTGTCGTCAGCAAACGGCAGGTGGATTTGCCACCCACTCAAACCGGCCAGCTCTATCGCGTTTATATCAACGAAGGCGATCTAGTCCGCAAAGGCGAAATACTGGCGACACTTGACAATCGTGAAGCGACCGTCAACGTTCGGCGCGCCGAAGCGCAAGTTTATCGCTATCGCACCGAACTTGATCTTGCCGAAAAGGCCTTGCGCACTTGGCGCGAAACGAGCGATGGCGAAGCTTCACCACAAATTGAATTGGATGCGGAATCCGCCCACGCAGGCGCAAGCATAAAATTGCGTGTTGCCGAGCAAGAATTGAACGGCGCCCGTGTCACTTTGGACCGCTTGAAAATCACCGCGCCCTTCGCCGGTGCCATCACACAGTCCACGGCCATTGAAGGTAAATGGGTCGTTGCAGGTACATCCTTGTTTACCCTCTCCGACTTGAATTCACGCGAAGTCGCACTGCGTGTGCCTGCCGATCTCGGACGAGATTTAAGCCCGGGCTTATCTGTTCGCGTCTTAGCAGAAAGTAAAGGCGGTGATGTCTGGCAGGAAACGGTCGCACGGGTGTCCAATGATACGATCACCGTCAAACGCAATGGAGTACGCGCGCATTCCACCGTTTACGTCACGCTAGGCGATGACGGCACCGTGTTACAGCTAGGACAACGTGTTATGGCGCGTATCGTCACCGATGTCGAGAGCAACGTGGTTATCGCGCCCTTCAACGCCCTTGTCATGCGCGACGGTAAGAGTTACGCGAATGTCGTCGAGAATGACCGCATTGTTACCCGGATGGTGGAACTTGGCATTAATAACGAACACAACGTCGTCATTCGCTCGGGGTTAAAACCTGGCGAATCCATTGTAACGTCACGCATTCCGCTCAATGACGGCCAACGTGTCGCCATAAGTAATACACTGCCGACCGTCTCCGCACGCCAAGGCGATGGTGGAGTTTCGGCTCGGTGAAACTGCGTCTAGCGCGAAATAGACAGACACGCTCGCGGGCGTATTCGTTCATATGTTGCATTTACTTTGTCTTGAGTTGGCAAGCTGCGCACGCCGCGTCGGCACCCACCGCGATACCGGCAACGACGCTGCAAGTAGGATATGTGCCCATCTTACCCATGGCCCAACTCTACGTCATGGAAGGTGAAGGCTGGACCAAAGCGGCCGGACTAACGCTGCAAAAAACGGCGTTCGCGGAAGGCCCCGGCCTGGTGCAAGCCTTGGTTGAAGGCAAACTGGATGTCGCCTATTTCGGCATTGCACCCGCCATGATGGCCGCATCAAAGGGTGTCGACCTGAAAGTGGTCGCGTCGAATATTGTCGAACAAGTTGCGTTAATCGCACGCGGCGATTTGCGCTTTTTCATGCTCTCGGACCCCATTTCTGGACTCAAGAAATACGCAGCAAAAGTTAAGCGTAAACCACGCATCGCCAGTTTTCCGCCCGGCTCCGTTCCTGACGCCGTGTTCCGTCATTGGCTGTTAGAAGTCGCGAAACTTCCACTCGACACGGTAGAAATTGTGCCGATGGGGGCTGAACAAATTTCAAAAGCACTCCTGGCCGGCGAAGTCGACGCCGCATCCGCACTCGAACCCATTCTAACCGTGGTCGCTGCAAAAGACCGCACCGCCAAAGTCGTGTTAGATGGCGCCGAAATGATGCCGAATCAACCCGGCGCCGTTTTGGCGGTACGTGGAGAACTTATCCGCAAAAATCCGCAGGCCGTGCGCAAATTGGTCGAGCTACACAACCGCGCCACAGAATTCTTGATTCGCGACCCGGATCGCGCCGCCAAACATGCATTTACCGCCATGTCGACCGCCGGACAATCGCAACTCACGCTAGCACTTGTCGAAAAGGCGATGACCTCGCCCTACTCTAAGTTCGTCGCCGACCCGTACCGCATAATCGAATCAACCAAAGCAATGTATGATTTTCAAATCAAAACCGGCGTCATGACTAAACCCGTTAAGCTCGACCAACTTTTCTACACGCGCTTTTTTGATCAG
>JANOTC010000368.1:0-2812 GCA_031416175.1 Gammaproteobacteria bacterium | reverse complement strand
TGGCGCCAACGGATAATTCGAGTCCGCTTCTTGCTCGGGGTGCATCACCTCTATCCAAGCGCATGAGCGTTTTTCCAGCCCAGGCACCCACGCCCGCTATGAGTGGATTGTGGTCTGCTGTTCGTCGTTCAACATAAGGTGCCAGCAAACGCGGCGGTACATTCAGTTGTTCAATGACAAAAAACAGCAGGGCAGCAAATATCAAAATTGCAGAGAATGAAGCCCATAATAGCGTTTTGCTTCTGGCCAATGTTTATATTCCAGCAATTAAATTCAAGTTGGTTTACCTGGACGCCAATGTTTGCAATGGCAACACGCTACGCTTGTCCATTTCCGAACACAACGGATCATCGACTATAATCGATTTTTTTAAACACTCCCATGTTTCGTCTGATACTCAAGATGGGCTGTCTGAATCGACGATATACTTGGCTTGAACTACCGGGATTGTAAGCAATTGATTACGAATTTCGTCTTAAAATTTGCCGCGAATAGACTTTCTCCGGTCGGCAACAACGCGCGTTTAAGTATTCTTATTTACCACCGCGTAAAGGCTCAAACTGATCCCATCTTCCCCAATGAAACCACGTCAGCGCGTTTTGACCAAGAAATGAGCGAGCTCAAATCGACGTTCAACGTACTACCCCTTGGCCAGGCCATCGAACGATTAAAAACAGGGCAGTTGCCAGCGCGAGCCGCCTGTGTGACGTTCGACGATGGTTACGCAGATAACCTTCACATCGCATTACCTATCCTGCAGAAACATAAACTGACCGCGACATTCTTCATCGCAACGGGCTACTTAAATGGGGGGCGAATGTTCAATGACACAGTCATTGAATCCATCCGGCGCTCCCGTCACAAAGTCGTTGACTTGAAAATATTCGAACTCGGCACCGTGAGCATCGAAAGCGACGCAGCAAAGGCTCAGATCATTGGGCAACTCTTGCGCAAGATAAAGTACCTTGTTCCATCACAACGTCTGGAGGCCGCTCAAGCGCTTGCCGAAATAACCCATTGTGGTGCACTGCCAACCGACTTCATGATGACCTCGGAAGAACTCAAACGCTTGCACGCCTCAGGAATGGAAATTGGCGGTCACACCTCCACACATCCCATCTTAGCGAAGCTAGACGAGCCAACAGCAAAGCGCGACATCGCTGACGGCAAGGATTTTCTAGAGCATCTTTTGGGGGAGAAAATTCACTTGTTCGCCTATCCGAACGGCAAGCCCGGCATCGATTTTCTACCTGAGCAAGCGCGGATTGTTGAAAGTGTCGGTTTTACGGGTGCTGTAACCACTCAGCCCGGCTCCGCGTCTAACCGTAGCGATGTTTTCCAGTTGCCCCGATTTACGCCTTGGCGGCCACAAATCAGGGCATTTGTACCGCAGCTTCTCGGGAATCTGCGCTCCTAGTCCGCTCGCGTTTTACACTAACACTTCGACCGGGGCAGGATGACCTAGGAATGCCGTTGGACTCGCAGTCAGCCCATACGCCCCCGACTGAAGCACCACGATGAGATCGCCTTCCTGCGCATGCCCTATGGGCATCTTATCCGCCAAAAGGTCCAATGGCGTGCACAACGGCCCAACCGCCGACGCCGGGCCTGAGCCAACAGCAGATACGCGATTTCCTACCAATACGGGGTAATTTTTTCGAATCACTTGGCCAAAATTGCCCGAGGCCGCGAGGTGATGATGCAGGCCGCCATCGGTGACCAGGAAAACCTGCCCGCGCGACACTTTTCGCTCAATGACACGACTCACGTAGACGCCAGCCTCGCCAACGAAATAGCGCCCAAGCTCAATCACAAATTCTGCTTCAGGAAAGTCTCGACGTGCGGCTGGCATGAGGCTCGCTAAGTGCTCAGCGACCGCAACGAGGTCTAGGGGCTGTTCACCCGGGAAGTAAGGTATGCCGAATCCGCCCCCGAGGTTGAGTAACTTCACCGGCCCTGGAAGATCCGACGACAAGCGTCGCGCTAACTCGAAAGTATTACGCTGCGCCTCCATAATTGATTCGGACCGTAGATTTTGCGAGCCGGAAAAAATATGGAAGCCGTAAAACTCCAATGGCAATTCTTTCATGCGCTGCAACATGGCGGGCACACGCTCGGCATCAACACCAAACTGTTTAGGTCCACCGCCCATTTTCATGCCGGAAGACTTTAATTCGAAATCTGGATTCACACGCACGGCGACTTTCGGACGCAAACCTAACGACGCGCCGACCTGCGCAAGCAGTTCCATTTCGCGCTCAGATTCTAAGTTGACGACGATCCCGGCCGCCGCCGCTTGACGTAGCGCTTTTTCGGTTTTGCCAGGTCCAGCAAAGCTAATTTTGCCGGGCGGCATCGGCGTGTCTAACACTGTTTTCATTTCGCCCACGGAGGCCACGTCAAATCCGTCTACCAAGCCCGCTAGAAGCTGCACGACTGCGGGCATCGGATTGGCTTTGATCGCGTAATGGAAATGGATATCGGCAGGCAAGGTTGAGCGCAAGCGAGCAACGCGCTCGGCAATTAACTGGCGATCATAGGCGTAAAATGGCGTACTCCCTACCCGTTCCGCTAATTGAGTAACGGGGATGCCGCCCACCAACAAGCAATCATTTCGGACGGAGAATTCTAGGTTGTGCAGATGCCCTACAACGCTATTCATGGCCGATTTTCCTCAAATAATTCAGCCAGTTCGCCAGCTAATCTCTTGCGATCTATTTTTCCGTTTGGATTTCGCGGTAGAGGCTCGCTACGACCAATAATGCGCGCAGGTACCATAAAAGCAGGTAAATGTCGTTTGCATTCCGCCATC
>JANOTC010000367.1:0-4681 GCA_031416175.1 Gammaproteobacteria bacterium | reverse complement strand
GGCCTGAATATCTGTGACGATCACTTCTTCTCGCCGATAGGCGGCTGTACCGCAAGAACCGGCCTCGGGTCCGATCTCGATCCCGTCGATCTCCCGGCAGTATTCCTCAGGTAGGCTAGGTGCTGCGGCATGGCGCAGCCGTGTTCCCGTTTCGTCGAGCAGCAAAATCGACGTTAGTAGGTTGGGCGAATGCTTCTCCACCAGGCGCAACAGTGCGTTCAGGCTATCGTGAAGGCTCGCACCCATCGCCACCATATGCAGCACCTGGTTTTGGCTGATGAGTAATTCTTCGCTCCCGCGTAAGAGCTGCGCAGTGCGTTGCTCTTGCGCAAGATGCTGACGATTTACTTCATCGCTGACGCTTAGCGAGCGCGCGTTCAAGTAAACTACAATGCCCAGTACTAGCACGTTGGATATAGCGAACAGCGCAAGGCCGAACTCGGTGCCATACCACCCCTCACGCTGGCCCCATAGACGTAAACCGCCCAGAACAATCGGTGTAACTACAACCCAGGGCAATAGGCGCCGTGCGCTCTTACCGCCCGCCAACGCGCTGGTGAATACTTTCATGAATCCCTGCGCGGGGTGAGAGGCCATCACGCCGCACGCTAACAACACAAACAAGACGGCAGTAGGCAAGACCATCGCCACATAGGGACCAATGCGATATAACGCTTCCGCGCCGTAGAGGTAACCCACCACGGTAATCAGGCCAGAGACCATGACCAACAGCGCTAACCACGCGCAGGCGTACCCTTCCCCCTTGCGATTGCACTGCACCAAGGCGCCGCCGAGCAAAACAAAATTGGTGGCTGTTGCAGGCGCCATCCGACCCGGCGGACTGGTCGAATGGCCGCCCGGGTCAGCGAACACCCACTCGTCGATGCCGAGATTCACACTCGCAACGTATTCAATTAAGGTCAGCAGACCAAATAGCACGACTAGACCACCGAGTGCGCGCGCTACGTGCACGCGTGTCGCATTCGTTTCCTGGCTTGGGCTCTGCGGAAGGCTTTGAAACAGCAGCGAAATACCGGCGAAAATGAAACAAAGCGCCGTGTTGGCTTTCATGTTAGCCAAGCCGGGAGCCAGTCGACCTGCAACCACCAACTCATCAAAACTAGGACTCCAGCCACGATCGCCAGCCATCCGGTCAGTCGCGCAAATTTTATATAGGGCAGGCGTGACTGATCATCGCTTTCTGACATTACTGACCCCTCAACGACCCATCCCTGTTTGGCTACTCTATTCTAGATTGAATTCAACCATTACGCGAACTACTTTCAGTTGAATTACGTTCGTTGACTAGGTGGTCGAGACGGCCACGCTAGCATTTTCATTTCACGAAGGACAAACATTTACCATAGATACGTGTCATCAAATCGGTGATGGGCTTTCGCCAGTTCTCACTGCGCGGACTCATCCACGTCAACCACGAGTGGACGCTGGTTTGCCTTGCTTGGAATTTGAAACGAATGGCCATATTGCGCCAAAAATGTAGGTAAAAGACGGCATAGCCGCACGAGTTTGTGCGGCTATGCCGCGACCCGATGAATTTCGCGTGCTATTTCTTTGCGACGGGACTCCATTAGCCAGAGGTCATGCGCCACCTGATGACCTAGCCAGGTTTCTGCGCTTGTTCCAAATACCATTTCCAAGCGCACCGCCATTTCCGGTGTAATGGCGCCGTGACCATTCACAATCTTGGACAGTGTCTTGCGCGATATGCCTAACGAGCGAGCTGCTGCGGTGACCGAAATACCCATAGGATCAAGCCACAGGCCTTGTAAAATCTCGCCGGGATGAGGCGGGTTGTGCATGCGCATAGTGGCACCTCTAGTGATAGTCTTCATAATTTACGATTTCAGCATCACCATCGACAAATCGAAATGTGATGCGCCAATTGGCCTGAATGGTCACAGCCCAGATTCCTTTGCGCGCGCCCTTTAGCGTGTGTAGCCGCAGTGTTGGTATATCCAAGTCACTGATCGACCTCGCCTGGTTCAATTGGGCCAAGATCAAACGCAGTCTCTTGCCGTGCATGGCCTGAATCCCGGCAGTGCGTCCGGTCTCAAAAAAAGATTCGAGGCCTTTGTGTGCGAATGATTTGATCATAAGGCAAATGTAACCCTATGGGTGGCGAATTGCAATCGACACTTTCTTGTCGCCGTCGTGGGTGACTTTCCCGGGGTGGCGCCCGCTGAAATCTCGATTGCCTTTAGAAATCCAGGCCGCAGGTAGTCTAATTGGTATCCAACTGAGGTCGCGGCAGCTCTTATGGAAGCCACGCGCCCGTGGCCTGCAGCGGACGCGGCTTGCCTGCTTCCGTGACCCAAAGCGCAATGCCACGCGGGGTTTCTTTTGACTTGGAGATAAGCGGTTTTAGCGATGCGTTCCATTGAAATTTCGCTTTACCGGTCACCAATGAAAATGTCTCCATGCCCAGTACCGTAAAGTCATGCTCTAATTTCTTACCACCGTTTTCTCCGCGCGCAACGTCCACAGAGAGGCCAAAACCAAGTAAAGCCACGTTCAAAATCAAAGGTGCTTTAAGTGCTTTCGAGGGGAAAAATTCGGCAGACAAAATCGATTCGTCGAGCGTAGCTTGCAAGACACCGGCTTTTTCCATGGAGGCTGAAGGCAAAGATTGCCGATCAAACCAGCCGCGCCATTCGCGACCATCTATGATCATTCCTGGCGTGTACACGACGCGCACTGCACCCGTCATCTGGTAATCTTGCTGACGCTCGGTGAATTCGGGCTTAGCGTAACGATCTTGCCAGCCTAAGTGATCCCAATAATCCACATGAAACGCGACCGGCACGATTTGCCGCCATAAACGCGGATCAGTTTTGAGCGCGTTGAACCACGCTTCTGCCGGTGGGCAACTGCTACAGCCCTCAGAGGTATAGAGTTCAATCAAGCTTACTCGCTCTTCCGTGCTACGCATGTGCGTTGCCGCGAGGGCGTTATGCGTTGCAGCGGCAACCAATAACATATACAATGAAGCACACCTAAAGGACATCCGCATTAACATTCTGCCACCTCCGAATACTTAAGATGGTGGCAGAAAATTATCACGGAAATATCCCGACACTTAGCTTTCACCGCGCAAGGTATGTAGACTCAATTGTCCGAATACCCCAAATTCGGCGCCAACCAGCGTTCCGCGTCGGCCAGACTCATGCCTTTGCGCTTCGCATATTCTTCAACTTGATCGCGATTAATTTTCCCAACCGCAAAATACTGCGCTTCAACGTTGCCGAAATAAAAACCACTCACTGCCGCTGTCGGGGTCATCGCGAAACTGTCGGTAATCGTTATCCCCGCACGCTTTTCCACATCAAGCGCATCCCATAGAATGCCTTTTTCTGTGTGATCCGGGCACGCCGGATAACCGGGTGCGGGCCGAATCCCGGCATATTTCTCGTCGATTAATGCATCATTTGGCAGCGTTTCTTCGGCGGCATAGCCCCAGAACTCTTTGCGAATGCGTTGATGCAAACGTTCTGCAAATGCCTCGGCTAAACGATCCGCGATGGCTTTAATCATGATGGCGCGATAATCATCATGCTCCGCCTCATAACGGCGAACATGTTCATCAATGCCCTCGCCCGCCGTTACCGCAAACATGCCAATATAATCCGCGACGCCCGTTGTTTTGGGTGCGATAAAATCAGCCAAACAATGGTTGTGCTTGCCCGCTGGCTTTTCCTGCTGCTGACGCAAGAAATGGAAGCGGCAACGCACTTCGTTGCGCGTTTCATCCGTGTAGACTTCCACGTCATCGCCCACGCTATTGGCGGGAAATATTTGCGCAACCGCACGCGCCTTAAGCCAACGATTCTTAATCACATCAGTTAGCATCTGTTGTGCGTCAGCAAACAGCTTCTTGGCTTCTTCGCCTTTCAAGGCGTCATCAAATATTTTCGGATAACTTCCCGCCAACTCCCAGGCGTGGAAAAATGGCGTCCAGTCGATGTACTGTGCCAGTTCGGCGAGTGAATAATCGTCGAACACCAAAACGTTTTTATCTTTCGGCGCCGGAAGGGTCTGCGCCGCCCAATCAATGCGCGATCTATTTTGCCGCGCCTGGTCGAGTGTTAGCCAACGTGTTTGCGCGCGACGATTGGCGTGTTGCACGCGCACCGCCTCATATTCATTACGCAATAAGGCCATAAACTCTGCGCGCGTTTCGGGCGTGATGAGATTTTGCGCCACACCCACAGCACGCGAGGCATCTTTAACCCATACGGTGGGGCCATTTTGATAGCCAGGCTCAATTTTCACTGCCGTATGCGCACGCGAGGTGGTGGCGCCACCAATTAACAACGGTATATCGAAGCCCAGACGCTGCATTTCTTTGGCAAGATGCGCCATTTCTTCGAGCGAAGGCGTAATTAGCCCAGACAATCCAATCATATCGACTTGCTTCTCACGCGCCACTTCGAGAATTTTTTGCGCTGGGACCATTACACCTAAGTCGATAATCTCAAAATTATTGCATTGTAAAACGACGCCAACGATGTTTTTACCGATGTCTCGTTTGAAAACGGAGATTCTCCAACCGTATTGTAGCTTTTAACTCGATACACATTGGTAGTGTCGGCAGTTAAATTCATATCAGTAAAGTTTGTGGAATTAGCGGGAAGTTGAGCCACTTGCGAAAAGCTTCCAGTTC
>JANOTC010000366.1:0-2707 GCA_031416175.1 Gammaproteobacteria bacterium | reverse complement strand
ACGCTCGACCCAGAACATGCGCGCGCTTGGATGATGCAGTCATGGATTCTTGCGCAGACTAATCAGATTGCAAGCGCGCTCGAGGCCACCGAAAACGCCTTACAGTACGGTTTGCGTAGCCCCGCAGATATTGACTGGACGCTTAGGCAAAAAGTGGAAATGCTAGGAAAACTGGGGCGCGCTCAAGAAAGCATGGGGGAGCTAGAAAAAGCTGCAGATGAAGGGCGGCCACAGGCGTTCCGTATCGGGCTGCGCATGCTGGCCGGCACACTGTATAACCAAAAGTCAGACTACCCCCGCTTGTGGGACTATTGCCAGCGCGGTATGCAGGCTGGTTTACCAGAAGCCTTCGCCTGCACCGGATCGTTTTATTATTTTGGTTGGCTAAAGCCGGTCGATTACGCCGAAGCATTCAAGTGGTGGAAAGTGGCCGCTGATCGCGGCGTGCCCGAATCCATGGTGGATATCGGCATTATGTATTGGGATGGCCAAGGCACGCCCCACGACAAAGACCAAGCGATTGAATATTGGATTAAAGGCGCGCAAGCGGGCGATGCACGCGGCGTCGGCAAGCTACAAGCGCATCTCACACCTTGGGAATTTTATACGGAGTACACACTGCCAAATTTTCAGCGGGAATTCATTCTCGGCGAAGCAGGCAACAGCCCGGGCGCGATATTTGGACGCCTAGTCCGCATTACATGGGACGGCCCGATTGGGAAATGGACGGTCACCTGGGTCCTGCCGATCATGCTGGGCTTGCTCTTATTAGTGCTGCTTTTACTGCGGCGCGAGCGGCTGAAATAATCTTTTTTTGCCGCAAAAAAAGCGCGCTTAAAACACGCCTTACGCCAGGGTACGGCGGCTTACTACACCCTCATCAGCGTCCTGATGAAGTTCGAACCCACTCTACTAAATTGCATTCGTGATACTAATGTGATCTGGCCGTGATGATTATTACATATGAAGTTTGCCATAGTTAGTTTGTCCCGTTTCGCAGCGGTTCAAGCGCACGGGTAATTTTTTTGGCTTCCCTTCTATGTTCCTACTTGAGGAGATAAACATGACGTCCACAGCATCAACACGCTGGTTACGAATTTTGTTTGCATTTTTACAAGCCTTAGTATTTGCGACGAGCGTGTACGCATCGGATGACGATGACGATGGCCCCGGTATCGCTGGAGCGGTCTATACGATGAGTAACGCGTCCAGTGGGAATGCCATTCTGCGCTTCTCCCGCGCGGCGAATGGTACGTTAACCGCAGCGGGAAGTTTTCCAACCGGCGGCGTAGGCAGCGGTGGCGGCTTGGGTAATCAAGGCGCGTTGATACTGAGCCAGGACAACCGCTGGCTTTATGCGGTGAACGCCGGAAGCAACGACATTTCTGTTTTTGCCGTCAGTCATAAAGGCCTGGTGTTGACGGACAAAATCGCTTCAGGCGGTGTTCGGCCAGTCAGCTTATCGGTTGATGGTCATCTGTTATATGTCTTGAATGCCGGGGGCGAAGGCAACATCAGCGGTTTCACTGTTCAGCGCAAAGGTCGCCTGAGCCCGCTGGCGGGTTCCACCCGGTCATTGAGCGGCCCCAATACTGCAGCGGCACAGATCGCTTTTAATCCAGAGGGTAATGTATTGGTGGTCACTGAAAAGGCCACCAACATAATTGATACCTATGCGGTAGCCGAAGATGGTTTGACCACGGGGCCATACATAAACAATTCTGTCGGCGCGACGCCCTTCGGTTTTGCCTTCGATCGCCGCGGTCGCTTGTTGGTATCGGAAGCGGCGGGTGGCGCCGTCGACGCGAGTTCAGTGTCAAGTTATAACATCACTGCAAATGGTTTACTTGAAGTCATCAGCCCCGCCGTGGCCACCACCGAAACAGCAGCGTGCTGGGTTGTTGTGACGAAAAACGGGCGCTTTGCCTATGTCAGCAACACCGGCAGCGGTTCGCTCTCGGCGTATCGCGTTGCGCGCGATGGCAGCATTACCTTGCGCGATGCAGATGGCCGCACGGGTGATACGGGTACCGGTAGCGCACCACTGGATATCGCGTTCTCGGATAACAACCGCTATATCTATACGCTGAACAGCGGTACCCATAGCCTCGGCGCCTTTCGCGTGCAGGCGAATGGCGGTCTCGTCGCCCTGCCCGGTGCCGATGGATTACCGATTGGCGCGAATGGTCTTGCCGCACACTAATTGTTGTCCCTGTGTTTGAATAAACAGGGCATGGGTCTGGCTGTCGCATACGGCAACCAGGCCCTTTTTTATTGGGTCGACCCTGCAATGCTGACCACTCGATAAGTGATCGCCCTGCCGCGCCACCGGCCCCGAGCGGCCATGCAAAAAGCGCAAGCATCCGTATGTTCATGCTGCCTAAGCGGCGCGAACGAAGTTCTCCCTTATCCCATTTCCATCACAGGCACATCGAACTGCTTCGCGGCAACTGTCGGCAACGTAAATGAGAAAGTCGTTCCCTGATCGACTGCACTCTCGCCTCGAAGACAAGCGCCATGAAGCGCAAGTATTTGTTTCACGATGGCCAAACCGAGGCCAGACGAATCCGGATGGGCGCCACGGTAAATCACAGCACTGGCGGTATCACCCAACAATGCACTCAGGTCTTTCGGTGAAATGCCGCTTCCCGTATCGGCAATAAACACCCTCGCCTCCCCTGCTTCGGATTCGATCCGCACCGATACC
>JANOTC010000365.1:0-3985 GCA_031416175.1 Gammaproteobacteria bacterium | reverse complement strand
TCGCCCTTCAGGAACCATAGCAACTCGTGAATAATGGAGCGAAGGTGCAGCTTTTTAGTGGTAACAACCGGAAAGCCGCGCGCCAAATCAAAGCGCATTTGGTGACCAAAAACACTCAACGTGCCGGTCCCGGTGCGGTCTTCTTTTTGAACGCCATGATTCAAAACGTGCCGAAGCAATTCAAGATAGGTTTGCATAACGCTCGACGCTTAGCGGGTTGAAGCAAGAGTGCCGTTGTCGGGGCGGCGATACGCCAGCCACATCAACACCGCACCGCCGATGACCAAGGGAAAGGAGAGTAACTGGCCCATGGTGAGCCACTCAAACGCAATGAAACCTAGATGAGCATCAGGCTGTCGAAATAGCTCGTCGAAGATACGAAACGTGCCAAAGCACAACAGAAACATCGCCGATACGGCCATGCGCGGCCGCTTCTTACTCGAATAAATCCACAGGATAATGAATACCACTAAGCCCTCTAGAACCGCCTGGTAAAGCATCGAAGGGTGTCGCGGCTCTGGTCCCGCGCCCGGGAACACCATACCCCACGGCACGTCAGTGACCCGACCCCACAGCTCGCCGTTGATAAAATTGCCCATCCGACCGGCAATGTAGCCGGGCGGTACCAAAGGCGCGACGAAATCAGCGACGTTAAAAAAACTTTTGCCATAGCGTTGACCGAACATGAACATCGCGATGATGACGCCAATCAATCCGCCATGAAAGGACATTCCACCTTGCCAAACTTTGAAAATCAACAGCGGGTCGGCGAGAAAGGCAGAAAAATTGTAGAAAAAGATATAGCCCAGTCGCCCACCCAACACCACGCCGAGCGCCGAGTAAAAAATCAAATCCCCCATTTCTTGATCGCTCCAACCGGAGTTGGCTTTACGCAAGCGCATTCGACCCAGCCACCAAGCCGAGACGAAGCCGATGAGATACATAATGCCGTACCAATGGACCTTAACAGGCCCGAGGTCCAGCGCGATGGGGTTCATTTGTGGGAAGGTTAACATGGGCGGAAGTTTAACACGGAAAGGAGGGCAGGCGGCTAGAGGCTAACGGGCTAATGTTTACACCTGCGCGGCGTCTCGATACACTTCCTGCTCGCTCCGACGCGGGGCTATCCCAGTAATTATTGAACCCAATATACCTGCCACTTCACGCCCAATGCAACTCTGCTCGAATGCAATTTTCAAGTCAGCGAACGCAACGTGCATACAATACAGGCGAACCAAACTGCGATAAAATCGGTCTTAGTTCAATCAAGCCGAACAAGAAGCCCGTGGGATTTAACCTCAATTATGCAAGATTCATTTAACGCGGCTGTCGGTTCATTTCTTGAGAACTCACAATAGCATGGTGATATAAGCAAATGATTAAGCAAGTTTATTCTGTTTTGTTGGGCGCGTTACTGCTCCTCCCGATCACAGTAACCGCCGCCACCACGGGTGAAGTTCCAGTCGGTTCGGAATTGCGCGATGCATCGTTATCGGGGTTCGCCGGCGACTACTTAAAGCTTTCCGACTTGCGTGGAAAACCGCTAATTATTAATGTCTGGGCCAGTTGGTGCGGTCCGTGCCGAGCGGAAATGGGCTCGTTAGAACGCCTTTCGCGCCGTTACGGGGGTAAGCAATTCAATATTATCGGCATATCCACCGATGACGATGCCAATGCAGCCGCCAACTTCATTACTCAAACGCAAATTACGTTCGATAACTACATCGACAATAAATTGATGATGGAAAACATGCTAGGTGCTAACGCAATTCCACTCACCATCCTCGTCGACGCCAAAGGTCGCGTATTACAAAAAGTACGCGGATCAAAAGAGTGGGACAGTCCAGAATGGGTGGCGGCCATTGGCAAAGCTTTCCGAGTCAAGATGTAAAACAGAAATAAACCATTTTCGACAAGCGGTTTGGGCTTCATCAAAAACGAAACGGCGATTCAATCCTGAATCGCCGTTTTTGGGTTAACATACCGCTATATCGAATCTGGAGTTAACTGATGCGCTGGCAACCCCATGTCACCGTCGCCGCTGTGATCGAGCGTGACGGTGGCTATCTGCTCGTTGAAGAGCATATCAATGGCAAAAATGTGCTCAATCAACCGGCTGGCCACTGGGAAAAGGACGAATCGCTGATTGATGCCGTTCGGCGCGAAGTCCTCGAAGAAACGGCGTGGAAATTCGACCCAGAATTTTTGATCGGCGTTTACCGCTGGGATCAACCTAACGCCGGGAAAACGTTTTTACGCTTTGCGTTCGCGGGCAAGGCATGGGGACACGACCCGACGCTGCCGTTAGATCATGGCATTATTCGCGCGGCCTGGATCAGCTTGGACGAAATTCGCCACCGCACCTCACAGCACCGTAGCCCACAAGTGCAGCGCGCCATTGACGACTATTTATCCGGGCGTCGCTTTCCGCTCGACTTCATTGTTGACGTTTAGAACTACAGGTCCATCAAGCGCTTGTGACTGAATTGTTTTTTTAAGAAGTCCATTTGATCCGCTAGAATCCGCCGATTTTTCAGTGCCAGGTACTCCGCCCGATTCGGTGCGAATGGGACCGCCAACAAGGCTAACTTGGCTTGCTCCGGCGTGCGACAACCCTTAATGGTATTACAACGGCGACACGCCGTGACAACGTTGGTCCATTGATCGCGGCCACCGTGGGAACGCGGAACGATGTGGTCACGCGTTAATTGGCCTTCGAGAAAGCAATCACCACAATACATGCACATGTGCCGATCACGGCGAAACAATTCGCGATTACTGAGCGCGGGAACAGCGGAATGGCGACGATCCCAACGTGAAAGGCCGCGCGCGGCGATGATGGAATTGATGTGAATACAACTGCGTTCGCCGGTTAGTCGAGAACGCCCGCCCATGATCGGAAAGACGCTATTGCCGACTTCCCAGGCAACCAAATTCTTTACATAAAGGCAGACGGTTTCTTGCCAATCCATCCACGCCACAGGCTGCCCGGTAATATCCAGACGCAATATGGACGCCGGTACGTGTGCTTGCATGACATATTCCAATGAATGGCCAAGCAACGACCAGCTTGGCGACCTACGTTAGACCTATGCAAGGCCTAAACCGTTCTACCGAGCGTACTCGGCAGAACGGTTAGATCTTGGGCCTACTCGGTGATTTCAACTTTTTCAATGATCACATCGTCAGCGGGCACATCAGAATGACCGCCTTTGCGCGTGGTCGGAACCGCTTTAATCTTGTTAATGATGTCCATGCCATCAATCACTTTGCCGAATACACAGTAGCCAAAACCGTCTTGGGTCGGCGCGCGAAAATCGAGAAACTTATTGTCCGCGATGTTGATAAAAAATTGCGCGGTCGCTGAATCTGGATCAGGTGTACGCGCCATCGCGATGGTGCCCGTCGCGTTGAGTAAGCCGTTAGCGGCCTCATTCTTAATCATGCCACGTGTTGGCTTTTGTTTCATGCCGGATTCGAAACCGCCGCCCTGCACCATGAAGCCGTTAATCACGCGATGAAAGATGGTATTGTCATAGAAGCCGTCTTTGGCATATTGCAGGAAGTTTGCGACGGTGATCGGTGCTTTTTCCGCGTCGAGTTCCAATGTGATGGTGCCAAAGTTTGTCTGCATCTTAATCATACGTAATTCCTGTTAGTGAGATAAATGAACTATACAAAATAAGATCGCGTTAATGTTTCGCATCCAACTGCGTGACATCGCGCACGGCGCCGCGTGCGGCGCTGGTGGTCATGGCGGCATAGGCCTTGAGTGCGGCGGATACAACACGCTCTCGCCCAATGGGTTTCCAGGCGTCGGCCCCTTTAGCGTGCATCGCTGTGCGGCGATGCGCCATTTCGGCATCGCTAATCGCTAAATGAATAGTTCGATTCGGAATGTCGATTTCGATGGTATCGCCCTCCTCCACCCCGGTCTCGATCCGGCCGAACTCGCAAAGTACAAGCAAGCCGCGATCGACTATCT
>JANOTC010000364.1:0-5713 GCA_031416175.1 Gammaproteobacteria bacterium | reverse complement strand
GGTTTCCTCTTGGCATTCGCCGTCAAAGTGCCCATGTGGCCGGTGCATACCTGGTTGCCTGACGCACACGTTGAGGCGCCTACCGGCGGTTCGGTGATCTTGGCGGCTATCATGTTGAAAATGGGCGGTTATGGTTTCATCCGCTTTAGTTTGCCCATCACGCCAGGTGCAGCGCACGCGCTGGATTGGCTGGTCATTACCTTGTCACTGATTGCCATCATTTACATCGGCTTTGTGGCCTTGATGCAAGAGGACATGAAAAAGTTAATCGCGTACTCGTCGATTTCACACATGGGTTTTGTCACCTTGGGCTTATTCCTCGCGTTCATGATTTTCTCGAATACGGGTAGCTATCAAGGCGCTTCAATGGGCATTGAAGGCGCCATGGTTCAAATGCTCTCCCACGGATTTGTGTCGGGTGCATTGTTCCTCTGCGTAGGTGTGTTGTACGACCGTATGCACAGTCGCCAGATTAAGGATTACGGTGGTGTCGCGAACACGATGCCCATATTTGCTGGGTTCGTCGTTTTCTTTGCGATGGCCAATGTAGGTTTGCCGGGTACCTCAGGTTTTGTTGGTGAGTTCTTGATTGTGCTTGCGGCAATGAAGGCGAATTTCTGGATAGCCGCCGGTGCTGGATTGACCTTAATCATTGGCGCGGCGTATACGCTGTGGATGGTGAAGCGCGTCATATACGGTGATGTGGCTAATAAGCACGTGGCCGAGTTGGAAGATATTAACTTTCGAGAGAAGGCCATTCTTGGCTCGTTAGCGTTGGTGGTGTTGGTGGTGGGCATTTGGCCCAATCCGTTGTTGGAAGTGATGCACGCCTCGGTTGCGCATCTAGTCCAGCATATTGCTGACCCAAAATTTTAAATTCTGTTGAACCGAGACGGTGTCGATGACGGTTGAAATGACGCAATTTTTACCCCTGCTGCCCGAAATCGCGCTGCTGACTATGGCCTGTGCGATTTTGGTAGTAGACCTATTTCTCACGGATGACAGTCGAATTGTCACCTATGTGTTGTCCCTCATGGCCTTGGGTGGTACGGGGATGTTGACGCTCATTACGGCCCCAACGCAAACGGTAGTGGTATTGTCTGAAACGTTTATCAGCGATCCGATGAGCGCGGTGTTAAAGGTCTTTATCTGCTTTATATCGGCGGCGGTCCTGGTTTATTCGCGGCACTATTTGACTGTTAGATCAATGCTAAAGGGCGAGTTTTTCGTGCTCGCCTTATTTGGTGTGCTCGGCATGATGATTATGGTGTCTGCGCAAAGTATGCTGACCATCTACTTAGGGTTAGAGTTACTTTCTTTGGTTCTGTACGCGATGGTAGCCATGCAGCGTGATTCAGAGTTGGCCACGGAAGCGGCGATGAAGTATTTCGTGCTGGGCGCGTTAGCTTCCGGGCTTCTACTCTATGGTATGTCGATGATTTACGGCGCCACCGCAAGCCTAGATCTCCATAAGATTAGCCAATTTGTATTTACAACAACTCACAAAGACATGGTCTTGCTGATGGGTCTTGTGTTCTGCGTGGTGGGCCTAGGATTCAAGTTGGGCGCGGTGCCATTCCACATGTGGGTGCCGGACGTTTATCACGGTGCCCCAACGCCCGTGACGCTCTTCATTTCGACCGCACCTAAACTCGCGGCTTTCGCGATGATCATGCGCCTGCTCGTTGAAGGGCTAGGTGGCCTGCATGAGCATTGGCAGCAGCTATTAATCGTGTTGGCGATCCTGTCCATGGCAGTCGGCAACATAGTTGCCATCGCGCAAGGAAATTTAAAGCGGATGTTGGCGTATTCGACTATTTCGCATATGGGTTTCCTCTTCCTAGGAATACTTGCTGGAACAGACGAAGGGTATTCCGCCGCCATGTATTACACCATCGTTTACGCCATTATGGGTTTGGGTGGTTTCGGCATGATCATACTCTTGAGCCGCGCCGGGTTTGAGGCGGATCGGCTAGAGGATTTCAAAGGGCTAAATGATCGCAGCCCTTGGTTCGCCGGTATGATGATGATTTTCATGTTTTCCATGGCCGGTGTTCCCCCTTTCGTTGGATTCTGGGCAAAGTTGTCAGTTATCCAAGCGGTCGTCGGTGTAGATCTAGTTTGGCTCGCCGTGCTCGCGGTGGTATTCTCGGTTGTAGGGATGTTTTATTACCTGCGTGTCGTCAAATTAATGTATTTCGATAAGGCTGACAGTACAGAGCCTTTGGATGCTGCGTTCGATCTACGCGCGGCGCTCAGTGCGAATGGTTTAGCTGTTCTCTTTCTCGGGGTCTTTCCAGGCTCCTTAATGGCGCTCTGCGCGAGTGTCATCGGCTAGCGACGACGCTCGCGATGTCTTTGCTTGCGCAAGTGTGTGGGCCTTCGGGTCAATTCTTGCTTTGTTAAAAAGCCTGCCTAGTTAAATTAGGCAGGCTTTTTCGCTTTTTGACCTTGGGTTTGGGCGTACACGGGGTGAGATTTACCACAATGGGGTTTGCCAAAAACAGTGTTGAGGGCATTTGTCTTGATATTCGCCGACTGATTGAGACAGGAGATATTGATGTTCCGGCTCTGCCAGACATAGTTCTCCGGGTGCGAGAAGCGGTGGGAGATCCAGGGCGAAGCGTCAGCGATATTGGACGCTTGATTCAGGCTGACTTTCCCTTAGCAGGTCGTTTGGTCCAGGTTGCCAATAGTCCCCTCTATTCCTCTCGCCGCCCCGTTGACCACCTGCATGGTGCGGTCATGCGACTCGGCGCTACGACTACCCGTAATCTTGTCGAGAGTTTTGCATTGCGACGCGTATTTTTCTCGCCCGATCCGTTATTGCGGGTGCGCGTTGAGGAGATTTGGCGTCACAGCGTTCAAATTGGTGTCATCGCCTTCACGTTAGCGCGTATTACGCCAGGGTTGGACGCGGACCGAGCGCTATTGGCGGGTCTCGTTCACGACATCGGCGAACTGGCGTTACTTCGCATGACTGAACTCTATCCCGTTTTACGGGCGGATTCGACTCGGCTCGACCAGGTTATATTAGCCATGCGTGGCGAGGTTGGCGCGTACGTCTTGGAGCAATGGCGGGTGGGGCCGGAACTCGTCACGGTGGCGACGGAAGGCGAGTCCTGGTACCGAGATTCGCAGCCCGGCCCGGATTATTGTGATGTGATAGTCATTGCGCATATCCACGCTGGGTTGTCAGCACAAGCGCAATTACCTGTGTTGGACTTTCCAAATCTCCCGGCATTCAAGAAGTTTCCCATCTTGCGCTTTGGCGCGAGTTCAAGTGTTGAGTTGTTAAACGAGGCGCAGCAGGAAATGTTAGAACTGCAACGTTTGCTCTCAACATGACCCCTTCGGCAAACAACGAGCATCGCTATACCTGATGCCCGCGCAGGGTGCTAAGGGTACTATTAGACTAGCGGTTCGAAGAGCGTGTCCAAATCGGAGAGTGTTAATTCCGCCATGTTAGTTTTGCCTTCGTCAAATAAGGCGTCTGCAAGTGCACGTTTGCGCAGCTGAAGCGCGCTAATTTTTTCTTCGACCGTTCCCTCGGTCAATAATCTGTAAACGAACACCGGCTTGTCCTGGCCAATTCGATGAGCGCGATCAGTCGCCTGACTTTCCACGGCTGGATTCCACCAGGGGTCATAGTGAATCACAGTATCGGCGGCGGTGAGGTTAAGTCCGGTGCCACCTGCCTTTAAGCTGATTAGGAAGAGAGGTGCCTCGCCGCGTTGGAATTTGGCCACGGGCGTGCTGCGGTCCAAGGTGTCGCCAGTGAGTTTGACATAGGGAATTTTGCGGGCTTGAACTTCAGCTTCGATAATGGCCAGCATAGAGGTAAATTGTGAGAACAAAAGCACACGCCGACCTTCTTCGATTAATTCACTGAGCATTTCTAATAGCTGAGTGAGTTTGGCGGAGTCGTTGGTGGTGTAAGCGCGTTCTTGTTTGAGTAGGCGCGGATCACAACAAACTTGGCGTAGTTTCAATAAGGCTTCCAAAATCACGATTCGACTGCGGGCGAGCCCTTTTTTATTGATCTCGCGGCGTACCTTTTCGTTCATTGCTAGCCGAATGCTTTCATACAAATCGCGTTGGGTTCCGTCGATTTCAACGGAAATAGTAATTTCTGTTTTGGCGGGTAACTCTTTCGCTACATTGTCTTTAGTTCGACGGAGCAAAAAAGGCGCAGTGCGTCGCGAAAGCATCTTTTGCCGTTCCCTATCGGCGAATTTCTCGATGGGCGTCCGCCAATTTTTCTTGAAGCGAGATTCGTCACCGAGATAACCTGGCATCAGGAAGTTAAACAAGGACCATATTTCGCCCAGATGATTTTCTAATGGCGTGCCGCTCAAGCAGAGCCGATGGCGAGTTTCCAACCCTTGCGCGACCTGTGTCGCATGGGCCTTGGGATTCTTGATGTTCTGCGCCTCATCGAGAATGACGATATGGTATTTTTGCTCTAACAGTGCCTTTGAATCACGGTGTAGTAACGGATAGGTTGTAAGCAAAATGTCGTGATCTGCCATTTCACCAAAACGCAATTTACGTTGTGGGCCGTGCATTGGGAGTACCCGCAGATGCGGTGCGAAGCGCGCTGCTTCGCTACGCCAATTGGGTATTAGACTCGTTGGGGCAACGACTAAACAAGGTCGATCCAAGCGGCCTGCTGCTTTTTCAATACAGATATGGGCAAGTGCTTGAACGGTTTTACCGAGACCCATATCATCGGCAAGAATGCCACCGAGTTCATACTGGCGTAAAAACTGTAGCCAATTGACCCCTTCCTGCTGATAGCCACGTAATTGCGCTTGAAATTGTTCCGGAATAACAGCCGCTTCGATTTTTTTAAAGTCGCGTAATTGTTGTCCGAGTTGGCGAAGATGCGCGCTTCCCGTCCAACTGACGGCGCTTTCGCCTAACACGGTCTCGATTTCGTTAGCCGCGCCTAATTGAGTTCGTGGCAGGCGAATTTTTCCGTCCGCGCCCACGTTGGGTGGGTCATACAAGTCGATAATCGCGCCAAGAATTGTGCGTACACGGCCCATTGGCAAGGCAATGATTCGACTGTCTTCAAGGGTAAGCGTAAATGCGCCGTCTTCGGGAATGTCTTGTAAACCCTTGCGACCATGTTGACTGAGAAAACGCTGTAATGCGCTTACCACGAGCGGCAAAATATTGATTTGTTCGCCACCGATCTTAACGCCAAGTTCGAGATCGAACCACGGTTGTTCCGACTCGCTGGCAAAATCGGCATACCAGTCATCAACATACTCGGTTGCCTGAAACGGAAAGTCGCGGTCAAACGTGACGGTCCAGCCGCGCATTCGAAGCTGCGGAATTAGCGTCCTGATTAGCTGTTCAAAGTCGTTCTCGACCTCGTCAATGCCAACGTCGAGAATATATTCGTCACTTTCGGCAGGTTCGCTTATGTAGCCTTTGTGCAGTTTGAGCGGTGTGAGTTTGTGGCTGGCAAAGAATTGCAGAACGTTAGACTCTTCAGTCAAGTCACGCGTATAACGGTGTACTTTGCCATCCACTAGGGTGGAAACGGTGGGTTCTGCCGCGTTAGCGCATGCGACTGCATTGGCGTAAAGAAAGCCTACGCGTGCAATGGGCAAGTCAAGACTCGTGGTGGGCGTCGACAAATACCAGGTGACAGGTGCGACTCGATAAAGCCCTGCGCGCGTGAAGAGATGCAGCGTCGGCA
>JANOTC010000363.1:0-7964 GCA_031416175.1 Gammaproteobacteria bacterium | reverse complement strand
CCCAATCCGCGTGTCGGTTGTGTGTTAGTGGTGGGCGGTGTTGTTGTCGGTGAAGGCTGGCACGAGATTGCCGGTGAACCTCACGCTGAGGCGCATGCATTGAGTATGGCAGGCGTGCGTGCGGCGGGTTCGACGGCGTACGTTACGTTAGAGCCGTGTAGCCATTTTGGGCGCACACCCCCATGTGCCGACGCACTCGTTAACGCCGGTGTGGCGCGTGTTGTTATGGCCATGCAAGACCCTAATCCACATGTCGCAGGCCAGGGCCTTGCCAAACTGCGGGCGGCGGGGATAGTGGTTGACGTGGGTCTCGCTGCCACTGAGGCGGAAAATTTAAATCGCGGCTTTTTGCGGCGGATGCGCGGTGGTCGACCGTTCGTTACCGCGAAAGTGGCCATGAGTTTGGATGGTCGCACGGCCATGGCGAGTGGCGAAAGCCAATGGATTACGGGTGCGAGTGCGCGCCAGGATGTGCAGCGATTACGCGCTAATTCAGCCGTGATATTGACTGGCATCGGCACCGTCATCGCCGATGACCCACGCTTAACCGTGCGCGAATCGACCGATGCGGAGGCCGGGCTACGTCAGCCGTTGCGTGTTGTCGTCGATAGCCAAATGCGTCTGCCTGCCAATGCGCGATTGTTGGGTGAGCCGGGCGAAACTTTAGTGGTGACGGCTTATTCGGATGTCGCCCAATTTGCTGCCTACATGAGCGGTGATGCGAAAGTGATTGGCTTGCCGGGGTTGGCGGGCCGGGTTGATCTGCGGGCGATGATGGATGAGCTTGGGCGTCGTGGTGTGAATGAGGTGTTAGTGGAAGCCGGGCCGACTTTGAACGGCGCGTTGCTGATCGCGGGGTTGGTGGATGAAGTGGTGTTTTACATTGCACCGAAGGTGTTAGGCGTAGCGGCCAATGGCGTGTTTGAATTGCCAGGCGTGGAGCGGCTGCAGGATGTTGTCAATTTAAGCATTTCCGATATTCGTGCTGTTGGCGCCGATTGGCGCGTGACGGCCGTACCCATTTACGCGCCAACGCAGGAATAGAACGAAATGTTTACTGGGATTATTCAAGCCGTTGGCCGTATTGCCAGCCTGGCGCACCAGGGTGTAGATGCGCGGGTTGCCGTCGACGTGGGTACGTTGGAAATGGCCGATGTTCGCATTGGTGACAGTGTCGCAGTAAGCGGTGTGTGTTTGACGGCGGTGCGTTTGGCCGAGCGTGGCTTTTGGGCGGATGTTTCGGGCGAGACCTTGTCGCGTACTGCGTTTGCGCAATTAAAGGCGGGCACGGCGGTAAACTTGGAAAAATCGCTAACACTGAGTACGCCTTTGGGTGGGCACTTGGTGATGGGACATGTCGATGGCGTAGGTGAGGTTGTCGAGCGTCGTGAAGAAGGGCGTTCGGTGCGATTCGTGCTGCGGGCGCCGGATTCGCTCGCGAAGTACATTGCGGCGAAAGGCTCTGTTGGTATAGACGGCGTTAGTTTGACGGTTAATAACGTTGACGGCGCCATGTTTGATATCAATATTGTGCCGCACACGCTTTCAGCGACCACGTTGGGCGAATTTACAGTGGGGCGGCGCGTCAATCTGGAAGTTGATGTAATGGCGCGTTATGCGGAACGATTACTGTTAGGTGAGCGCGCATCACAATCGGTGCCAAAGTCTGGCATCACCCCTGAGTTTCTTGCAAATCACGGATTCATACGGTAATTACACTATGGCCTTGAGCCGCGTCGAAGACATTATCGAAGATATTCGTCAGGGCAAAATGGTCATCCTCATGGATGACGAGGACCGCGAAAACGAGGGCGATTTGATTATGGCCGCGCAGTGGGTGCGGCCAGAAGATGTCAATTTCATGGCCGCCTACGGGCGTGGCTTGGTCTGTTTGACCTTAACGCGCGAGCGATGCGCGCAGTTGCGTTTACCGCTCATGGTGATTCGTGCCGCCGATGAACATGCTACCAATTTTACGGTGTCGATTGAGGCCGCGCGCGGGGTGACAACCGGCATTTCGGCAGCGGATCGGGCGGTAACAATTCGTGCTGCCGTGGCGTTGGACGCTGGGCCGAATGATATTGTGCAGCCGGGGCACATTTTTCCGTTGATGGCTCAGCCCGGTGGTGTGTTGAGCCGCGCCGGTCACACCGAAGCAGGTTGTGATTTGGCGCGATTGGCGGGCTTGGATCCGGCGTCGGTGATTGTCGAGATTTTGAATTCGGACGGCAGCATGGCGCGCCGGCCCGATCTCGAAAAGTTCGCGGTGCAGCATGGTTTGCGCATTGGCACCATTGCTGACTTGATCGAATACAGGATCAAGAACGAGCGTAGCATTGAGCGCGTGGCGGAATGCGTGTGGCCGACCGATCAAGGTGATTTCAACATGGTGGTGTTTCGCGACACCATCGAAGGCGAGTTGCATTTTGCGCTGGTGAAAGGCGAATGGAGTGAAGATCAGCCGGTTCTGACGCGCGTACACATGCGCGAGGATTTGAGCGACGTGTTGGGCGGTCGCCGGGAGGGCATGCCCCTGCCGTTGACCAAAGCCATGGCGCGGATTGCCGAAGAAGGCGCGGGCGTCGTGCTGATTTTGCGCCACACCGAATCGGCCTCGGACTTGCTTAATCGTGTCCGCAGTTATCATTTGGAGGACCAAGGCGGTATACTGCCGCATCCTGAACCCACCGCCGACCTCCGCACGTATGGCGTGGGCGCTCAAATTCTGCGTGAACTGGGTGTGCGCCGCATGCGAGTGCTGAGTGCGCCGAAGAAAATCCACGCGCTTTCCGGCTTTGGCTTGGAAGTGGTGGGGTACGTACATGGCAGCGAAGCGCTCTAGGGTTAGTGCACTTATTAAGGTTGGTCTATGTTAGATATTAAGACATACGAAGGGCAGTTGGTGGTAAGCGAGTCGCGTTTTGGTATCGCCGTGAGCCGTTTCAATGCGTTTATCGGTGAGAGCTTGCTGCAAGGGGCGTTGGATACCTTGCTGCGCCACGGTGCGCAGTCGCATAACATCGAAATTGCGCGCGCGCCCGGTGCGTTTGAATTGCCGTTGTTGGTGCAGCGCATGGCACGTAGTGGCAAATACGATGCGGTGATTGCCTTGGGCGCAGTGATTCGCGGGGGCACGCCGCATTTTGATTATGTGGCAGGCGAATGCGTGAAAGGGCTGGCTTCCATTGCCATCGCCAACGATTTGCCTGTCGCATTTGGCGTTTTAACGGTCGATAGTATTGAGCAGGCTATCGAACGTGCTGGCACCAAGGCAGGCAATAAAGGCGCGGAAGCGGCGATGTCTGCGATAGAAATGGTAAATCTCCTCAAGCAATTCGGCTAATCTTCTTTATATATGTTCTAAGCCAATGGGTACGTCGGCCTACGTTCGACGGCGCATTGGCGGTTTCGGAGTTTTTTAATGATTCAAGCACGTCGCCGAGCCCGCCAAGCGCTGGTACAGGCTGTTTACCAATGGCAACTGAGCGGCCAAAATTTAATCGAAATTGACGCTCAATTTGCCGAAGAACATGCCGGATCAAAGACCGACATGGGCTACTTTCGCGAAAATTTCTTTGGTCTGGCAAAAAACCTGGATGTCGTCGACGCAGCTTTATTGCCGTGTTTGGAGCGCACCATTGATGAAGTGAATCCCGTCGAACGTGCCATATTGCGGCTTGGCGTTTACGAATTGATCTATCGGCCTGAATTACATTATCGCATCGTGCTCAATGAATCAATTGATTTGGCCAAGCGCTTTGGCGCCGATCAAGGACACCGCTATGTGAATGGCGTGCTTGATAGTGCGGCGAAAACGTTGCGTGCCAGCGAGTTTGGTCAATCACGTCCGGGCAATTAATATCAATGTTAGCGGTTATCGGCGTGGGGTGAACCGTGTCCGAGTTTGATCTGATTAATCGTTATTTTTCCAAAATTGGTGCGCAACGGCCAGACACGGTGTTGAGCGTGGGCGATGATGCGGCGCTGCTCAACGTGCCTGAGGGCCACACCTTGGTGGTGTCCGTCGATACCTTGGTGGCGGGTGTACACTTTCCGTTAGATACGCGTGCGCGCGATATAGGTTATAAGGCGCTGGCTGTCAATTTGAGCGATATCGCGGCGATGGCCGCCGACCCGGCCTGGGCGACGCTCGCTTTGACCCTTCCGGAACACGACGACGCTTGGCTAAGCGAATTTGCGCTCGGTTTTGCTGAAGCAGCGAAGCCGTTCGGCGTGCAATTGGTGGGTGGCGATACCACCTGCGGGCCGCTCACAATCACCGTGCAAATAATGGGTTACGTGCGGCAGCGCGAGTGTTTGCGACGGGACGGTGCACGCCCTGGCGACTTAATCTATGTGACAGGTGAGATTGGTGACGGCGGCGCAGGCTTGGCGGTTGTTCAAGGAAGAGCGACGACGAGCGCCGAGCACGCACAATTTTTGCGCGCGCGTCTAAATCGACCCACGCCTAGGGTGACGGTGGGCCGTTTAATGCGCGGCATTGCGACAGCAGCGATAGACATTTCTGATGGATTATTGGCCGACTTGAACCACGTGTTGGAACGCAGTTGCGTGGGAGCCACTGTGGGCGTGGACCGCGTGCCGGTTTCGCCAGCGGCTGCCAGTGTCAGTGACGCATTAGGTGGGTGGGAAACGCTGCTGACGGCGGGCGACGACTACGAACTCTGTTTGGTTGTGCCGAAAATGCGCCAACGTGCATTGGAAGCGTTGGCGCCAAGGCTAGGGTGTGCATGCACCTTGATTGGTGAGATTGAGACGCAACGCGGTTTGCGCTTGGTCGGTCGAGAGGGTGTTCAATTGCATAGGCAACAATTAGGTTATGAGCATTTTTGATTCTAGTTCCGTCGCTCGGTATTGTCACCCTTGATGCGTGCTTGGCTTGAGCGTTTTGCGCATTGCATCGCCACGGGTTTTGGCGCGGGGATGGCGACGAAAGCGCCGGGAACCTGGGGCACGTTGGTGGGGATTCCATTCGTGTTGGTATTACAGCCGTTGTCCGTCGGGCTTTATTGGTTTTTTACCGGCCTGATCATTCTTTTAGGCGTTTGGGCGTGCGGTGTGCGCGGGCGCGATATAGGTGATTCCGATCATCCATCCTTGGTGTGGGACGAAGTAGCGGGCTATGTGGTGACAATGGGTTTTGCACCTGTCGGCTGGATTTGGATCGCGGTGGGTTTTGGATTGTTTCGACTTTTTGATATCTGGAAGCCGTGGCCCATTTACATCGTTGATCGCCAAGTTAAAAGTGGCTGGGGTACGATGTTAGATGATTTGATGGCGGCGGTGTATGCGGGAATTTGTCTTGCAGCTATTGTGTGGCTGAGTGGACGATAGGTGGGTCTTGCACGGGTTGTGCGAAATCAGAGTATTACCAGCACAAATATATGTAGGGGTGTGAAAGTCAATGTGTACGCAAGGACCGGGTACGTGGCTAAGGGTTTCGAGCCGACGCTTGAACTGTTTTTTATTACTGTGTTTGGCGCAAATCTCGCTAGCGTACGCGGCGGACTTGCCGGACATCGTCGCTGCCATTAAGCCCGGTATCGTCGGCGTCGGAACGGTGCAACCGACGCGAGTGCCCCCGATTTCCCTCAAAGGTACTGGATTTGCGATTGGCGATGGCCATTATGTGGTGACTAACGCGCATGTTGTGCCGGACAACACCGACAACGAAAAGCGCGAACAACTCTCAGTGTTTGTTGGAACAGGTAGTACGGCTGCCATTCGTGCTGCGCAAATAGTGTTAGTTGACACAGAGCATGACCTTGCCTTGTTGCGTATCAGCGGCCCGGCTATTCCTTCGCTGGCATTAGGTTATGAAGATGAAGTGCGGGAAGGCCAAGAAATCGCTTTTACGGGATTTCCGATTGGTGCGGTGCTTGGTTTGTATCCGGTGACACATCGTGGAATCGTTTCGTCTATTACGCCTATTGTGATTCCCGTTGCGTCAGTCAAAGATCTGGATAGCAATATGATGCGACGTCTTAAGGCGCCCTATGACGTTTTTCAGTTAGATGCGACGGCGTATCCTGGAAACAGTGGTAGCCCGATGTACAGTCCTAGTACAGGGCGCGTAATCGGCGTTATTAATATGACGTTTATTAAGGAAACCAAAGAAAAAGTATTAGAACATCCCAGCGGGATTTCCTATGCCATCCCTGTTACCCATTTGCGCGAACTGTTGAAACGGGCGGAAGTGGTTTTTTAAGGGTTTGCCAGAGGTTTACTTAGCGCTTCCAGTCGCAAGTCTTCGCGCTTAGGTAAGCCGAAGCGCGCGTCGCCATACGGAAACGGCTTGAATACGCCTAGGCGTGAGTAGCCACGGCGTTGGTACCACGCGATAAGCTCGCTTCGAAGCGTAATAACAAGCATGTGCATTTCTTCACACTGCCAGTCGTCGCGGGCGATACGTTCAGCTTCGGCCAGGAGCGCGCGGCCGATGCCATGGTTTTGCATGGCGGGCTGCACCGCAAACATGCCGAAATGGCATACGCTTCCGTTTCTCTCCAAATGCGCGCTCGCCAGCAATGTATTGTTACATTCGCACAATAATAAGCCGTTGGCAGATGAATTGAGTAGTGTAGTGATCGCTGTAACATCGGTCCGTTGGCCGTCCAATAGATCGGCTTCCGTTGTCCAGCCAGCGCGGCTGCTATCGCCGCGATAGGCGGATTGCACGAGCTTAGCAATGGCGTCAACGTCGTTAACTGTCGCTGCGCGAAATGAGTAGTCGGTAGTGTGAAAGGGCTTCGCCATCTGATTTGCTGCTGGGATGTGGATTGCGTTTTACTCTAGCATAAGAGGGTTGCAGTAAGCGCAAACGCAAACTCCTTCTGTCTTTTCGTTGCAGCCCATTGCCCGTCGGCGTTACTATTCGCACTCACCGCGCGCTATTTTACCTAGCCTGACGACGTTTTCTTCACCCGAGTTGGGTATTATTCATGCATGACGTTGATTTTACGTTGTTGCCTTTCCCTGTTGCCGAACAATCCGCAGCCCGTGTTTCCCTCGCGCCAAATATCGAAATTAGCGGGTCGATTTCAGGTGTGGCCAACGTAATAAATGTCGTATTTCGCGTGAGTGGTGACATTCATCACGTAAAGCACGCCAGTCGGAATCCGTCGCCGACGCGAAAAGACAATTTGTGGTGTACTACCTGTTTCGAGTTATTTCTGAAGTTGCCTGCACAAGAAGCCTATTGGGAATACAATCTTTCTCCTAGCCACGACTGGAATGTCTACCATTTTTCGAGTTATCGCAGCGAATTAACGTTGGAGTCGCAAATTGAGGCGATTGAAATGACAACCACGTTGGATATTGCGAATTTTGTGCAATTGCAGGCGGCTTTGCCGATTCCCATCAGTTTGCGTGGCCAGCCGCTCGATATTGCTATTAGCAGTGTGTTAGAAGAACAAAGCGGGAAACTGCATTACTTCGCTCTACGCCATGCAGAGGAGAAGCCAGACTTTCACAATCCAGCGGGATTCGCACTTCACCTGGTTCCCGTAGCGGACTAGATTTTTATAGGGGATAACAGCCACTATGATTACGCTTGGCATTGACCGATTAATCGGCGATAAGTCTTTGCAACGAAAATTTTCTGGAAAACGCGTGGCCATCGTGGCGCATCCAGCGTCTGTCAATGTGGACTTGCAACACAGTATTGATGTGCTGAAGCAACGCACGCAATTGCAAATCACGGCGGCGTTCGGTCCGCAGCACGGAATGCGTGGCGACAAACAAGACAATATGGTGGAGTCCGAGGATTATTTGGACCCTGTGCATGGCGTGCCTGTGTTTAGTTTGTACGGCGAAGTGCGCCGCCCCACGGACGCCATGATGCAGACGTTTGATGTATTGCTATTTGATGTGCAAGATTTGGGTTGTCGTATTTATACCTATATTACAACGCTGTTGTATTTGCTCGAAGCCTGCGCGCAACA
>JANOTC010000362.1:0-5500 GCA_031416175.1 Gammaproteobacteria bacterium | reverse complement strand
ATCGGCTTCAACGCCTGCCCGGAATATACGTATCGTAACCAGCGTGTTTGCGCCTGGTAGGGTGCCAGATTTAACACTTGGCGTGTGAATTGATACTGTATTTCGCTGCTGGGCGGTAAGACCACTAACTGAATGGCCGACCCGTCAAGCCAGGTTGTCATTTGCATTGAAAACGCACTCTCGCCAAATTGGGCGGGTGTGTGGCGTGCAGCTTCATCCCTGGCGACGACGATAGAAAACGGCGCCATGGCCGCGTCTGCGGCGATGGCGGTGTAGGTTACTAGCAATAAGATCGCCGATAAAACAAGGTTGGCTATGCAGCGTGTCATTATTGTCAGCCGTCACCATTTTAAGCAGTGCAAACCGTGGCACTTCACAAAGTGTTCCCCCCAATCGCGCGGTGAAATATACGCGAGCGCGTGCGGTGACGCAACGGACGGCGGATATGAATTTTCAGTTGTTTACTTAAGGCTTGCAATTTACACGTTTTCGCGGCAAGTTAGTGGCTGAATGAGCGCCAAGTTTAAAAGGTTGTTTTCGCATTGCGTGATGGCAGGCGAAACTTGGCGTTTTGGGGAGCTGAATAATAGTTTATTGCCCTCAGTGTAGAGGGCGGAGCGATCTTTCTGATGGATATATTGCTGCCAACTATTGGCACCGGCGGGGACGTTTATCCCTTTATTTCTATAGGCGCGGAATTAAAACGGCGCGGGCATCGAGTGAGTTTGGTCGCCAATGAGCATTTCAGGCCCGCTGCTCAAAACGCGGGGCTTGATTTTATTCAGCTCGCTCCCGCCGAGCGTTATCATGCGGCGATTAATAATCCGAATTTGTGGAACCCAAAGTTCGGCGCCGAGATGCTCGCCACGTCGGTATTCGCCGCGATGCGTGATACCTACAAAATAATCTCGGATTTCAATCCTGCCACGACCAAAGTAGTGGCCTCGGGCCTAATGTTTGGGGCGCGCATCGCACAAGAAGCGCGCGCGTTTAATCTAACGACTATTCATCTTCAACCCGCCCTTTTTTGGAGCTTGCAAGATCCGCCTGTTATGGCTGCGTTGCCATTTCCAGCTTGGATGCCTACGCCGTTAAAGCGTGCGGTTTTAAAGATTGTAGACCGACGCGTATTGGATAAGCTGCTGGCGGAGCGCACCAATGCCTTTCGAGCGGAGCTCGGCTTACCTGCTAAAAAACATATCTATAGCCAATGGATGCGCTCTACTTCGCAAGTCATCGGGCTGTTTCCACCTTGGTACGGCGTGCCGCAGTCTGACTGGCCAAAACGCACGTTATTGACAGGGTTTGTGCGGGGGACGGGTGGTCAGGTGCCACAACCCCTATCGAACGAGTTGTTGAAATTCTTGGACGACGGTGCGCCACCCATTGTATTTACACCAGGCACCGGTATGCAGCATGGCAAGCAATTTTTCGAAGAATCGGTAAAAGCGTGTGTATTGTTAGGAAAGCGTGGCATTTTGGTGACGGCGTTTCGCGATCAGTTGCCCAGCGCGTTGCCCTCAACAATATATGCATGCAATTACGCGTCGTTCAGCGCCTTGTTTCCGCGCGCAGCTGCGGTGGTGCATCATGGCGGAATTGGAACCTTGGCTGAGGCGCTTGCGGCGAAAGTCCCGCAGCTTATTCAGCCTATGGCGCATGATCAACCCGATAATGCAGCCAGACTAGAAAGGTTGGGCGTAGCGGCGACCATTAAGGCGAAGGATTATCAGGCTGACGCCGTGGCGAAAAAGCTGGCGGCACTGCTTGAATCGGCTGACGTCGCGGCGAATTGTAATCGCTACGCGCCGCAAGTTAATTTTGATGCGGCACTACAAGCGACGTGCAATGCAATTATTTCTTAGACTACTACACGGCCGTATCGCCGTCGCGTTGCTTTTGTTTAGCGCGACGATGACTGTCGTTGCGGCCGAGGCCGACATTTTCATTATCGCTAACCCGCAATCCGAAGTTCGCCAACTGGATCGCGCGCAAATGCGCGCCATTTTTTCGCTCGGACGCCAATACTGGCCGAACGGAACACCCGTACGGGTCGCGACGCTGCAAAGCGATAGTCCGCAACACGCTGAGTTTTGTCAGCAGATTCTGGGTGTCTATCCCCACGTTTTAGATGTTGCCTGGACGCGCCAAATGGCATCCGGGCAAGCGTGGAACGGACGCACCTTTACTACGGAAAAGCAATTACTTGAGTACGTGCGCAGGGTGCCAGGCGCCATTGGCTACGTTAGTTCGATGAGCCATGTAACAGATGATTTATTGACAGTGGAGGTGCCGCGATGATGAGCAAGGATCGCTTCAAATGGCGCTTAATTACAGGGTTGTTGGCGGCTTGGTTAGTGGCGTTGGCCGCTCACGCAGACGACGCGCCATCGGTAAATATGCCGAAAATATATGGCTTTCTGACTCAGGGCTATTTTAAATCGGATCACAATAATTACTTCGGCGGCAGTGTCGGCGCTGGCACGTTTAGATTTCGCGAATTAGGCGTTGGCCTTGCGGGCAATGCGACAGATAGACTCGGCTTTTCCGGTTTGCTGCTCTCGCGTAGGGCAGGTGGCACAGACAATGGCCACCTCCGTATGGATCATGTGATGGTTGACTATTCGCTAATGCGTACGTCGACAAATAATTTGGGCGTGTCAGCAGGTCGGCTTAAACTTCAGTTTGGTTTGTACAATGACACGCGTGACGTGGCAGCGACACGGCCAAGCATTTTATTGCCGCAATCGTTCTATTACGATAACGCCCGTAAATTTCTAATCAACGCCGATGCTATACGCATTTATAATGTGCATTATAGCGGCGATCACGTGCAGCGGTTTTCGTTAGATATTGGCAGTACAAAGGGTATCAACAATCCGGAAACGAAAGCATATTTGCTGGGTGGAAATTTCAAGGGATCGTTGGAAGACGACATTTCTTTTGCCGCACGGGCCCATGAGTCGTTCGGCGGCGGCAAAACCCAATTCGTCGCGATGCTCACCTATCAGAAAGTGCATTACGTGTCAGTGAGCGGGGATAGATTGCCCAAAGGCCACGTGCAGTTAACCACAGCATGGTTGTCAGCTCAACAAGAGTTAGGCAAAGTGACCCTGACTTCAGAAGTATTCTTGCCGCGTGCCAAGTACAATGATTTCGGACCGATCATTGCGGACAAATCTAATTACCCCTTGGGTTATTATTTTCAAGCCGCTTACAGTCCACTGCCGCTACTGGAGACATTTGCCCGCTACGACGTTGCCTATACAGACAAAGATGACCGAGATGGCGTCAAGTTTTCTGCCGCGACACGTCGGCCAGCGCATGCGTTCTATGCCAAGGATGTCACGATAGGATCCCGCTACCACGTGAATAGGAATATCAGCCTTTCCGGTGAAGTCCATTTTATTAAGGGCACGGCTTGGCTGCCGGTAGTGGATAACCCCGTGGCGAGTGAGACGAAAGAAAAGTGGCGACTCTTGGCGTTCCAGGCTACGTATACGTTTTAGATCTTCAATCCACGACAACACCTAATTGCTTCTAACCGCCCGTGAATTGTTGTCGTATTGAGCCGAGCTACATGGGTGCTTTTGGTTCAGCGGCTAATCCCAGCGTTTCTCGAAGCATTGACAAATGCCTTTTTTGTAGCTACAGTAAATCATGCAAATTGAGTTCGATCAAGCCAAAGATGCAGCAAATCTGACGAAACATGGCGTTTCTCTTTCCTTGGCAAACGAGCTCAATTAGGAAGCTGCGCTGGTTTGGGTCGATGACCGCTTTGCGTACGGCGAGTTGCGCATGATCGCACTCGCTCCAAAAACGGGCATCCTCTACTACGTGGCATTTGTTGAACGGGGCAAGATGCGAAGGATTATTAGTCTACGCCAAGCCAATCGTCGCGAGGTAACACACTATGTCAAAAATATCTAAACGCCCATCCATCGTGATGCCTACCTTGCAAGAAGACAAGGTTATTACGGCTGCTGCCATCTCTGATCCAGACGCGCAGCCGCTCACGCCGAAGCAGTTGAAGTCAATGGTTCCAATTCAAACACTGCGTGGACGTCCCAAGTCCAAGAATGCAAAGCAACTTGTATCGGTGCGCTACAGCCAAGAGGTCTTGGAGTTTTTTAAATCCTCCGGTGAAGGTTGGCAGTCACGCATGGACGAAGTGCTACGTAACTACGTCTCACGCCATTCACGTAGGGTGTGATTTCAATCCTCCAACGATGTAATCAACGCCTTTTCTTCCGCCGTTGGCAACGGATTGCGGAAGCGTCGTCGCGGATAAAGCAACACGTTCAATACATTTCCCAGTGCCTGCCAAGCGAGGGAAGGTCGCATTTGCGCATAGTTCGCGTCAAACACGGGCTTAATATATTCAGGCAATAGCGCGGACAGTTTTTCTTTGTTACAGGACACGCCAACCGTCAAACCAAGGAACAGAAGGCGTTGCGTGTATTCTCCCGCGATGGGTGTGTAATGCGCATGTTTCTTTTCAATTAAACGGCAAAAATCTTCGAGCAGTGCGCGGTTGTTGGAAAATGGAATGCCCATGGTGCGATAGACTCTGCTCATATAGCACAAGTGGTGTTGCTTGGCTGTTTCGCTCAAGTCGCCAATGTCGGATTCAAGTTGTTGCAACAAACGGTAGCCGAAGTGCACCATTTCCACGTGCGGGATATCGAGTTTGTCATGGGCTTTTTGAATCCCGCGTAACATTCTTTGTACACTCGCGTCGTGCAATCCCATTCCTGCTGCGCGCCCGCGACCGGACGCGGTCACTTGCTTGATAAATATGTCGGTGAAGTCAAAAGACAAAGCGAACTTGATTAATTGGCCAAATCGTTGTGGCTTGACCTTGGCCGCGCGCTCGACGAAGCCAGGCGATAAGAGAAAGAAAATAATATGGGCTGTAATGCCGCAATTGTAGGAGCCTGTTTTCCAAATATATCGGGCAACCATCAATTCCTTTTCATAGTTATCGTCCGCACTAAAGCTCAACAGTGGGGGGTCCAATTGTTGAAATAGAGTGTCGATGCTGTCGCTTTTGTTTTTTTTCAATTGGGTTGTCGCTAACATTTTTCATTCACTTTTGTTGGGTCAGTTGTGACACGTTGGTTTGCGGTGAACCGTTGCGTTCCAAGCCTGGCGAGGACTATAGGCCACTGTTTTCCAGAAATCTAGTCGTTAGCTAGGTCACAGGATGTCGGTTAATTTTACATATTGGCGCGCGTTCTGGACTACGTAGGTCGAACAATCCGTACGCCGGGCGAATACGATTTTTGGTTGATCGGCGTAACCGAGCGGCATCCATCGGGTTTTATTCATAAAGTGCCGGAACCCGCCTCTGTGGTCTTGTTGGGGTTGGGTTTAGCCGCGTTGCGCTTGAGCCGTCCGCGTAATAAGTTGGTTTAGTCGGCGGCGGTTTGGACTGTTCTACCGGAAAGGGCGATCTTCCATCGAAAGTTGCCCTTTCCGGGTGTCGTTCTGCCTTAGA
>JANOTC010000361.1:0-4255 GCA_031416175.1 Gammaproteobacteria bacterium | reverse complement strand
GCGAAAAGCTCGCCAACCGCTTATCACATTTATTAGCTGCACTGCCGGCGGCCGTGATCGTCATTGATGTTAAGGGTGTTATTCAAGAGTGTAATCCGGCGGCAGTCGATTTCTTGAAAGAACCTCTGCAGGGGCAATTGTGGCGTGATGTAATTGAGCGCGCTTTTAAGCCGAGTATTCAAGGCGGTCAAGAAGCGGCATTACGTGATGGCCGGGTGGTTTCCATTTCGACCTGCCCATTAGGCAGCGAGCCGGGCCAAATCATTCTCTTGGTTGATGTCACCGAAACCCGTGCTTTGCAACAAAGTGTCGAGCGTTATAAGCGCCTCTCTGAGTTGGGCGAAATGTCGGCTAAGTTGGCGCATCAAATTCGTACGCCACTTTCTTCCGCCGTGTTGTACACCGCGCAATTGGCGAAATCTGGAATGCGCGAACCGGCGCGAACCCGCTTTGCTGAAAAAGCCCTCGCACAGCTGCGCCATATGGAGCATGTGGTGGAAGACATGCTGGCCTTTACGCGGGGCGGTGGCGCCGGACAAGCGCCGATGCGCATTGCCGATTTATTCGATGATGTGCGTCAGGCCATGGAGCCGGTGGCGGAGTCGCAAGCCTGCATTCTCCATGTGCAAAAAAAATTCCCTGACGTCAGCTTATTCATTAACCGCGACGCGGTGCGTGGCGTCTTTCAAAACTTAATTAGCAATGCCTTTCAAGTGTGCGGCCCCGGTGGGCAGGTGGTGTTTGGCTGTCGGGAAGTCGAAGAGCACCCAGGTTTGCCCGCGGTGGACTTGGTGGTGAGTGACAACGGCCCTGGCATTGCACCGGAGTTACTGGAACGCATCTTCGAGCCTTTTTTCACGACCCGCACGCAAGGCACTGGCCTCGGTTTGGCCGTTGCGCGCGCGGTGGTGCAAACCCACGGGGGATCCTTGTGGGTCGAATCGTCTGACGCACAGGGCACCACCTTCGTTGCACGCCTGCCGCTTGATCGGCAGACGGCAAGCGAAATGACAGGTGATGCCTCTTTTGCGGAATCATCACAAGGACAGGAGTAGGTAATGAGTCAAGCCAGTGTGTTGATTGTGGAAGACGATGCGGCGTTGCGCGAGGCGTTGAGCGACACGCTCAAATTGGCGGGCTATCGTGTGCTAGAAGCGCAAAATGGGCGCGTCGCATTAGATATCATTGACAGTGAAAATGTCGAGATTGTCGTCAGCGATGTGCAAATGGACGTCATGGACGGCCACAACTTGTTGCGCAACGTGAAGGCGCAATATCCTGATTTGCCGGTGGTGCTGATGACCGCGTATGGGACTATTCCCAAAGCCGTTGAAGCGATGCATGACGGTGCGGTGGATTACTTGGTAAAACCATTCGAAGCCGAAGTGCTAGTGAATATGGTGGGGCGCTACTTGGCGAGCGTCGATGAATCGGAAGGTGAATTGGTTTGTGATGATCCGCGCACCATGGAGGTGGTGAGTCTGGCCCATCGCGTGGCAGAAAGCGACGCAACCGTGTTGATTACGGGTGAGAGTGGTACGGGCAAGGAAGTATTTGCACGGGAAATACATCGCTCCTCTAAGCGTGCCAAAGGGCCGTTCATTGCCATCAATTGTGCAGCCATCCCAGAGAATATGCTCGAAGCGATGTTGTTTGGATATGAAAAGGGTTCCTTCACAGGTGCCTATAAATCGAGTCCGGGAAAGTTTGAGCAGGCGAACGGCGGTACGTTGTTGTTAGACGAAATCTCGGAAATGGATTTAGGCCTGCAAGCAAAATTATTACGTGTACTGCAAGAGCGTGAGGTAGAACGCCTTGGTGGAACGAAAGTAATTCCGCTGGATGTGCGCGTGTTAGGCACCACGAATCGAGAAATGCGTTCGGAAGTGGCGGCAGGGCGTTTTCGCGAAGATTTGTACTATCGCTTGAATGTATTCCCACTGCATTTGCCGCCATTACGGGAAAGGCCGCGCGATATCGTGCCGATGGTTCAGCACTTATTGCGTCGCCATTTGCGCGGCACAGGTAAACCAGTGCCCGATATCGCTGAACTGGCGCTGCAGAAATTAGTGTCGCATTCCTGGCCAGGAAATGTGCGTGAATTAGACAATGTTACGCAACGGGCCTTGATTCTGCATACTCAAAATATCATTCGCGTCGAAAACATTATGTTTGAGGTTTCGGCGCCACGGGCGGCTTCGGTGGATGTAAGGCAGCCGCAAGCGATGTTAGCCGCGGTGGTTGCTTCAGACGCGGTGAATATCGAGAATGCGGATTCCGATACCCTAAACGGTAGCCTGAAGAGTCGCGAATACAAACTGATACTCGACGCACTTAAAATTGCCCACGGTTCGCGCAAGAGCGCGGCGGACAAATTGGGAATTAGTCAACGGACCTTACGTTACAAGCTCGCGCAATTGCGAGAACACGGTTTTGCGGTGCCAGCGGCTTATAGCGCTGACGTTTAGGAAGGAGTTCGCGAATGGCTGACATGAATATCTCCAGCTTAGGCAACGACTTGCGTTTGGCAGCGACGCGCGCCGCCGGTGCGGGATCGGAAGAAATGGCGCCGGTTGCGGCCCAATCAGTCGATTTTGGCAGCGTTTTTAAACGTGCGTTGGACGCGGTGAATGCCTCGCAAGCGTCTTCTGAACAATTGAAGACGGCGTTTGAGTCAGGTGAGGCGGGAATAGATCTGCCGCAAGTGATGGTGGCTTCACAAAAGGCCAGTGTTGCCTTTCAAGGCATGCTCGAAGTGCGCAAACAATTACTACGAGCGTATCAGGATGTAATGAGTATGCAGGTTTAGTGTTGGGTCTTCCGTTGTAGTTTCAAATCAGAGTCGACTTAAACCATGGCTGCAGCAATCGCCGAAAAGAATCCTGGTGCTAACCTTCCGGCGAAAGAAATTAATGTGGGGCAGCCTGTTCCTGTCGCATCGACTAATTTACCGGCGACACAGGCAGGAAACACGCCACGAGAACAAATGCTGAATCGCCTTACGTCGCTTTCTCGCGCGCGACAGATTCAACTCATTGTCTCCTTGTCAGCCGCGCTAGCGCTTATCGTCGCCATTATGATGTGGGCCAACAAGCCGACGTACAAACTTCTTTACGGCAATTTGTCGGACAAGGCGTCAGGAGAAATCGCCGACGCCTTGAAAAAGAAAAATATTCCTTATCAAATAGATGGTCAATCGGGTCAGGTTCTCGTCGCGCCTGATCGCGTGCACGAAATTCGGATCGCGCTAGCGGCGCAAGGTCTGCCCCATTCCGATGGTGGCGGCTTCGAAATGATGGAAAAGCAGCCAGGGTTTGGTAGCAGCCAATTTATGGAAATGGCACGTTACAACCGGGCGATGGAAGGTGAGTTGGGGCGTACGGTGGGCGGTATGGCGGGCGTAGAAGGTGCGCGCGTTCATTTGGCTATTCCGAAACAATCTGTTTTTATTCGTGATCGGCAAGAGCCGTCAGCTTCGGTGTTAATTAACCTGGTTCCTGGCAAAACCATGAGCGAGGACGAAGTGGCGGCGGTGGTGCATTTGGTGTCGGGTGCCATTCCTAATTTGAAGCCGGATAAGGTAACGGTGGTTGACCAAACCGGAAAAATGTTAACGAAACGGGAAGTGTCCGGAGACCTTTCTCTCAGCGCGGCGCAATTCGATTTTAAACGAAAAATAGAGGAATACTACATTCTTCGCATAGAGCGCATTGTGATGCCGGTGGTGGGATTTGAGGCAGTGCGCGCGCAAGTGGATGCCGATGTCGATTTTTCGGTGACTGAGAGTACTAAAGAGACGTTCAACCCTGACTTACCTTCGGTGCGTTCAGAACAGACCGTAGAGGAAGAAACAAAAGGGGGCGATGCGACAGGGGGGGTACCTGGCGCGTTGAGCAATCAGCCGCCGACGGGCGGTGCCGCACCTGAGCAGGCAAAAAGCAACGACGGTGCAGGGGGTGGCGCGGGTGAGTCGCCGTCACGCAAAAGCAAGCGCTCCACGTTTAACTATGAACTGGATAAAACGACCTCGCACACTCGCCAGGCACCTGGGGCGCTTCGTCGGCTCTCGGTGGCCGTGGTTGTGGACGATAAGATTACGGCGGACCCAGCGGGCGCGATAATTCACACGCCACACTCGCCGGAAGAGGTGGAGCGTTTGGCGGGCTTGGTGCGCGAAGCAGTGGGCTATAACGCGCAACGTGGCGATAGCGTGACAGTGATTAATGCGGCATTCCAAGGTGCGCCACCTTTGCCT
>JANOTC010000360.1:0-2555 GCA_031416175.1 Gammaproteobacteria bacterium | reverse complement strand
CGATGCCATCCTCGGTGAAGAGGCCATGATGTTCGACTTCAATCGACATTGCTTAGTGCCCGAGTTTACGATTGAAATGCCTGAGGGCCGCCGGAAGATATTGGAGCTGGACTGGGACCCGATTGTCAACGAGTCCGATATTGTTGAGCGTCTGATGATCACGGTGCGCGACGTCACCGAGTTGCGAGGATTGCAAGCCGAAGCCGAAAAGCAGAAGTCAGAACTTCAAATCATTGGGCAGATTCTCTCGGCTGGAACGGACAAGTTTCTCAGTTTCATCAAGAATGCCTTCCACTTATTGGATGACAATGAAAAACTCATTCAAGCCACCGCTACGCCTTCTATTGAAGTTATAGCGACACTTTTCCGCAATATGCATACTGTTAAAGGGAACGCGCGCACATATGGCTTCAATGGCGTTACTGATGTTGCCCATGAAGCAGAGTCTACCTATGCCTTACTGCGCAAGGATTTCGGCGCAACGTGGGACAAAGATAAGGTGCTAAGTGAACTCAGCCGAACACGCGGGCAAGTCAGTCACTACGCGCAAATTTACAAAGACAAACTCTCCTCATCATCATCTGACGGGGTGTATGTCGACTTGGCGCTAATTGAAAAGCTAAGAAACGTTTTGGATAGCGTAAATGAACGTGACGTATCCGCACTTCGAAGCGCCATAACAACCGTTAAATCTATTTCCGGTGCCATTGGAACGGAGTCGATTGTATCGCTACTTGATCCTATTATTAGGGCTATGCCGTCTTTGGCCGATCGACTGGGCAAGACTCCCCCGAATATCATTATAGAAGATAACGGCATTCGCCTTGCCGTCAATGTCGCTCAAGCAATGAAGAACGTGTTTACACATGCCTTCCGCAATGCGATTGATCACGGAGTGGAGTCAGCGGAAGAGCGCGAACTAAATGGAAAACCACAGCAAGGAACGATAACGCTTAATGTTCGTGAAGAAGGAACAGACGTGGTGTTAGGACTTTCTGACGATGGCCGTGGGATGGCAGTGAACAAAATAAGGGAAAAAGCCATTGAAAATGGCTTATTGGAGGCAGGTGCTGAAATTACCGACGTACTCTTGGCAGAGTTGGCATTTCACTCAGGCCTATCTACCGCTGACAAAGTCAGCGAAATTTCTGGTCGTGGCGTCGGCATGGACGCTATCCGCAAGTTTGCGGAAGAATTGGGCGGAACTGCAGAACTGCGCTTCGCTCCGAAAACAGCGTCTAACTCCGAGTTCCGGCCTTTCGAATTGCGCATCGAGCTACCGGCTGACTGCATAGTTAAGGTCGTCTAGCGCGCTTGTACATGGCTCGCGTTAGTGCACCAAGAGGGAATGCGCGGTAACGGTGACAGCGTTACCGCCCGACCCCAGAAATGTCGCCAATTGCGTTTGCATTTCAGTGGTGACAGCGAGATCAATACTTGGGTCTAATAAGCTATTATGGCTGCCTGTGGCAAATCGTATATGGCCTTTGATGCCTGATGCGTTCGAAGTCGTTTGGGTGATGGCAGGCAGTTGCATTAAGCTGATGATAGGGTCGCCACCGGCTAGTGGCGCACCGCTAACCGTGTTAGGAATGGTTTGATCGCCTTTAATCGAAATCGCCAAGAGCGGTCGGTTCGTTGCTACGGTGCTGAAATAGTTTAACGGGTCACCGGCGTCCAGAACGGTTTGAGCGGCGATCATGAACTGATCGTAGCTCGCCGTGCCCTGCTCAACGCCACCGGCCTTCAGTCCTGCAACAATAATGGGGCCAAATATGGCCGAACCGTCTAACACTTTAGCGGTTCCACCGCCTGTGTTGACTAGTGCAGCCGCTTTAATTTCTGGCGACAACGCAAGGAACGAGGTGCCTACTATCGCGCCCAAGGAATGCCCTAAGAAATAAATCTTAGTGCTATCGAAATCTGGGCCGCCCGTATCGTAGTCCATGTTAGGGATGGTTGCCGTGAGGGTGAACAAGTCAGCAACGGCTTGACGTACGTTGTCGCGACTTGTCAGGAGGCTACGCAAATTGATGAAATGCGTTCCGGTCGGGTCGATTTTACTGTCTGGCGCCGGTGCTGAGCTTGTGTTGTTAATAACATCGAGGTCAAGTGTCCGCTCCAATGTTGGAACGTACAACGGACTCAAAGTATCTGTTATGCCGTGCAATGGCAGGTCAATCGCCACGGCTGCCAAGCCCGCCTGCGCCAATGAATCCGCCACAGCAAGCAAGTTCGTCCGATCCTGAGTAACACCATGTTGAAAAATCACGATGGGCCAACCGCCTGGCGGCTTGGTGCCGAGCTTCGGCACTGTGAGCAACACGGGTACAGTTTCAGTGCTCAATTGGGCGGGCTTATCGGTAACCGTGGGCACAACGGCTGTCACTTCTCCACCCGCCGCCGTTTTCCAATGGCCCGTTAGAGGTTGCGCCTTGTCTAAATAATACGGCAACGTTAATGTGCCGACATAAATTTCCGCCGCACCCGCTAAAGCGCTATTAATATCTTTTGTGTTGCGTGTCGAATCTACCAGCGTCACCGCACCCGGCGCG
>JANOTC010000359.1:0-8265 GCA_031416175.1 Gammaproteobacteria bacterium | reverse complement strand
CGGCGGGGAGCAGAGCCGGAGAGTGGCCGTCCTTTTCACCGATATCACCGAACGTAAACAGTCCGAATCGAATCTGAAAAACGCCATGGCCAGTGCAGAAAAAGCCAACCACACGAAATCGGATTTCCTTTCCAGCATGAGCCATGAGTTGCGCACCCCGCTCAATGCGATTCTCGGATTTGCGCAGCTTATCGAGTCCGGCACGCCGACGCCGACCGACAGCCAGCAGCAATACCTCAAACAGATTATCAAGGGAGGCTGGTACCTGCTGGAGGTGATCAACGAAATCCTCGATCTGGCAGTGATCGAGTCGGGCAAGGTGAGCTTGTCATGGGAGTCCGTCGCACTGGACCGGATCATGCTCGAGTGCCGCGCCATGATCGAGACGCAGGCAGACCAGCGCGGCATCAGTGTGACATTTACAGAATTAGAAGCGCCCTACTTTGTCAAAGTCGATCCCACCCGGGTCAAGCAGGTTTTGATCAACCTTCTGGTCAATGCCATCAAGTACAACCGGCCGGGCGGCGCGGTCAGCGTAGAGTGCACGGTGTGCTCGCCGGATTCGATTCGTATCAGCATCCGCGACACCGGTATGGGACTCACTTTGGAGCAGCTTGCACAACTTTTCCAGCCATTTAATCGTTTGGGCAAAGAGAACGGCACGGAGGAAGGGACCGGCATCGGGCTGGTGGTGTGTAAGCGGCTGGTCGAATTGATGGGCGGCACCATTGGTGCGGAGAGTGAGCTTGGAACTGGAAGCGTGTTCTGGGTTGAATTGAATCTGACCACCCCGCGGCAGCTTGTAATCGATGCGAGCGAGAATGTGGCGCAGGCGCACCTGGAGGTGCCGGAGGGTTTACCGATACGCACACTGCTCTATATAGAAGACAACCCAGCCAACCTAAACTTGATCGAACAACTCATTGCACGCCGCGCTGACTTGCGCCTGCTGTCTGCGCCCGACGGCCCTCATGGCATCGAGCTTGCGCGCGCCTATCAGCCGGAGATGATTCTGATGGACCTCAACCTGCCGGGCATCAGCGGGACCGAAGCCATGAGAATCCTGCGTGCAGACCCCGCTACCGCGCACATCCCCATCGTCGCCTTAAGTGCCAATGCTATACCGCGCGACATCGAGGATGGCTTGGCGGCGGGATTCTTCCGCTACCTCACCAAACCGATACTGGTACATGAGTTCATGGACACCTTGAGCGTGGCGCTGGAATTTGCAGAATCAACGCGTGAGGCAGGGCAGGAAAGCGGGCATGAGCAGCGTCGCGAACCTTCTGCCGCTGCGTAAAACACCAGGCGCACAATTGGGCCATCACTGCTGCGCGTTATTCTTTCACTGCCCGTTGGGCGCAGATCTAAAGTTAAACAGAGCTCGTTTCACAATCCAACCAATCTTGGTTACGAGTCGAACACAAATACTGTATCGGACGCAATTTTTGCTGTTCCAAGCCGATGTGTCGGAACTGTGCGGTGGCTCACATAGACCGGCGAGACGCGGTCTTCGAGCAGATCGATCAACCATTGGAAACTAAGGCAATCGCTAGCGCCATGATTGTTGCGGTAGCAAGAAACCGTATAAACGGTTTACACTAAAATGGACGTATAACAGAAGCTATTGATTCCAAGGGCCAAGGAGCGTGCTATGAGTAAACTTGACGACGCAAAACCAGCGAATGAAATCGATCCCCCGCTGAAGGGTAAACCTGCTCCGGCCACCATAGCCAAAGCCAAACCTAAACCCAAAGCCAAAGCGAAGACAGCCAAGGTGGCGGCACCCCGGGCAAAATCAGCGAAACCTTCAAACGGCGTAGCGCCGATCGTGGTTGCCAAGTCTGCGGCGGTGAGCGCTGAAAAAACAAAGAAGTTAGCTAAGCCCAAACAGGCTAAGCCCAAGAAGCTGAAAATGGTGCGCGATAGTTTCACAATGCCTGAAAGCGAATACGCCACACTCGCCGACTTGAAGAAGAAATGTTTGAGGCTGGGCGTTCACGTTAAGAAAAGTGAATTGCTTCGGGCCGGTTTGAACGGTTTAGCTTTATTACCTGAGCCTGCGTTATTGGCGGCGGTTGCCCAGGTAGAAAAGCTTAAAACGGGTAGACCTAACAAAGAATAGATCGCTAATGACAGCGGTTTGGATCTATATCTTCGTTCGCTTCGAAAGAAGGTTCAGAAGTTCCCGTTGCGCACTGTAGGTGTTGCCAGGCCGGGCCTTCCTGCGGTGATAGTTACCGTCCGAATCCATTTCCCAGGCCTGGCAATTGTCTTTGAGATGCGGTTTTAAACCCTCTTCGATGACGCGTTTCTTCAGACGGGCGTCGAGGACCGGGAAGCAGACTTCAATACGCCGGAAGAAATTGCGATCCATCCAGTCGGCGCTGGAAATATAGACGTCTTTAACGCCGTCATTCTTGAAATAGAATATTCGGCTGTGCTCAAGAAAGCGTCCAATAATGGAACGTACTCGTATATTCTCCGATACGCCCGGCATGCCGGGGCGCAGCGCACACACGCCGCGAACGATCAAATCGATCTTAACGCCCGCCGTCGACGCTTCGTACAAGGCCTTGATCACAGCGGGTTCGAGCAAAGCATTCATTTTGGCAATAATGGCGGCAGGGCGGCCTGCTTTGGCGAGTGCGGTTTCGCGTTGAATGGCCGACAGTACGCGCTTGTGAAGTGTAAACGGTGATTGCCACAAGTGTTGCAGCGTGCCGGCTTTCCCTAGGCCCGTGAGCTGCACGAACACTTCGGCGGCGTCGTCGCATATTTCTTTGTTGCAGGTGAACAGGCCGAAGTCGGTATAGATGCGCGCCGTGCTCGCATGGTAATTGCCGGAACCCAAGTGGAGATAACGATTGAGTTTGCCGGATTCGCGGCGCACTACCAGGGCCATTTTGGCGTGCGTCTTGTGTCCGACCACGCCGTACACAACGTGAGCACCGGCTTCCTCAAGTTGTTCGGCCAGGTGGGCGTTGGCCTCTTCGTCAAACCGTGCGAACAGTTCGATAACCACAGTGACTTCTTTTCCTTTCTGCGCGGCCCCAATCAAAGCCTGCATGAGCACGGAATCGGTGCCGGTGCGATAGACTGTTTGTTTGATGGCCAACACGTCTGGATCGTTTGCGGCTTGTTGGATAAAGTCGATTACCGGTTGGAACGCTTGAAAGGGGTGATGCAGCAGGATGTCCCCTTTGCGCATGGCGCGGAATAAGTTGGGTTCTTTCTCCAGTACGGTCGGTATACCTGGGGTGAACGGCGGGTATTTCAGATCCGGGCGACTTACCCGGTCGGGTACTTGGATCAACCTGGCGAGATTGACTGGCCCGTGTACCTGGTAAAGGTCATTACGGGTCAGTTCGAATTGGCCTAGCAGGAAATCTACCATTTCATTGGAACAATTGTCGGCCACCTCAAGGCGCACCGCGTTGCCAAAATGCCGGTGCGGCAGCTCTCCTTGCAGCGCCTCCCGTAAATTGGTGGTTTCTTCCTCATCGACGAAAAGATCGCTGTTACGGGTAACCCGAAACTGGTAACAGCCGATGATTTGCATTCCGGAAAACAATTCGTCCACATGCGCATGAATGATGGATGACAAAAACACGAAGCCGTATTCACACCCTGCAATTTCGCGCGGTACCTGAATCACACGCGGCAGCGCACGCGGCGCCTGCACAACGGCAGCACCGGAATTGCGCCCAAACGCGTCTTTTCCGCTGAGTTCTACCGCGAAATTAAGGCTCTTATTCAGAACGCGCGGAAAGGGGTGCGCAGGGTCGAGGCCGATGGGTGTCAAAACGGGCAGCAATTCACGAAAGAAATACTCGCGTATCCACTCAGCTTGGACCGCGTTCCAATGCGTACGGCGCAGAAAACGGATGTCTTCAGCGGCAAGTTCGGGTATGACCACTTCATTGAGGAGTTGATACTGGCGCTGTACGAGCGTATGCGCCTGTTCGGCGACTTGTTGATATATTTGTTGGGGACTCATCCCATCCGGGCCGCCCATGGGTGCATTGAGCTCAATTTGTTCCTTGAGACCGGCCACGCGCACTTCGAAAAATTCGTCGAGGTTGCTGCTGACAATGCACAAGAATTTCAGGCGATCCAACAATGGCGTAGTGGGGTTTTCCGCCTGCGCCAGTACCCGCCGATTGAAGGCGAGCGTGCCGAGTTCACGATTAAGAAAATATTCGCTGGATGAAATTGGGGGCATAATTCGTTTTCTGAAACGTGAGACAGTATATTATGGGTAAGTGAGTTTGCAGCAGAAGTGCGCACTTCCTCGTATGTTACCCTGAATCGTTTTTCTTTATCTACCGCGCCTATACCTCGCCCAGGCAGGTAGTCGATTATGGAAGTCACGGAATAGCGCTATGTTCGAATCGGCAGAGTTGGGTCACCGGATTGATAAGTCGAGTTATGAGGCGCAAGTGCCTGCGCTACGATCCGCCTTGCTTGAAGCTCAATTTGAGATGCTGCGCGTCGCGCGCTTCCCTTTAATTATCTTAATTGGTGGTATGGACGGTGCTGGCAAAGGCGAGACCGTTAATTTGCTCAGTGAATGGATGGACCCGCGGCACATTTTGACCCACGCATTTGGCGAGCCGTCTGACGAGGAGCGCGAGCGCCCACCGATGTGGCGTTTTTGGCGCGCGCTACCCCCCAAAGGAAAAGTTGGAATTTTATTTGGCTCGTGGTACAGCGATCCCTTGGCCGCGCGAGCGGCGGGCGAGATTAAAACCGCACGCCTTGATCAAGAATTGGAAGAAATCGTCCGTCTGGAAAAAATGCTGACCGACGAAGGTGCGGTGCTGGTGAAGTTCTGGTTTCATCTATCAAAAGCCAGCCAGAAGAAGCGACTGGAATCGCTCGAAGCGGACCCCGAAACGCGTTGGCGAGTAAGCGATACGGATTGGCGCCACTACAAGCGTTACGAAAAATTCCACGATATTGCCCAGCGTACACTTCGTCTCACCAGTGCCGCAAATGCGCCGTGGCGGGTGGTGGAGGGGGCCGATTTTCGCTACCGCAACATCACAGTCGGAAATGAACTGGTGGGGGCGATAAAGCGTGGTTTGGAGCAGTGCGCCGTGCCCGAAGTTGTCGCACCTCCCGCGCTGGCGCCAGTCGATAACCTGTTATTGATTAATTCGCTCGATTTATCGCAAAAAATTGGAAAAAAGGCGTATGCGAATCAGTTGGAAAAATATCAGGGCAAGCTCAATAGTCTCAGTCGTCATCCAGGATTTGCGAAAATATCGGTTATCGCCGCATTTGAGGGATTTGATGCGGCCGGCAAAGGTGGCGCAATTCGTCGTGTCAGTGCAGCGCTCGATGCGCGCGCGTATCAAATTATTCCCGTCGGCGTGCCAACCGACGAGGAACGCGCGCAACCTTATCTTTGGCGGTTTTGGCGGCACATTCCACGCGCCGGTCGGGTGACGATCTTTGATCGGTCTTGGTACGGTCGCGTGTTGGTGGAAAGGGTGGAAAAACTGTGCCCAACGGCCGACTGGGCGCGTGCGTACACGGAGATAAACGACTTTGAAGCCCAGTTGGTGCGCAATAACACCGTGCTGGTGAAATTCTGGCTGTCGATAAGCCAAGACGAACAGTTGAAGCGCTTTCGAGAACGCGAGGCCACCGGTTTCAAGAATTTCAAAATCACGCCAGACGATTGGCGCAATCGTGAAAAATGGAACGACTATGAACTCGCCGTGTGCGACATGGTTGACCGCACCAGCACCGAGATTGCCCCCTGGACCTTGGTGGAGGCAGAAGATAAATATTACGGTCGGATAAAGATTCTCCGTTTCTTGGTTAACCGTATTGAAGAAGCACTAGAGCGAGTTGGCTAGCATGCTCGAACGAAAGCGAAGGGTTAGTGAGAGTCATGCATGGGTAAAATTTTAGTGATTCGCCATGCCATCGCCGAAGACGCCGACGCCGGTTTGCTGCAAGGCCGGGATGATTCGCAGCGCGCGCTCACGGACGCGGGTCGACGAAAATTTACACAGACCACAAAAGGTCTGGCACGGTTGGTAAAGAGTATCGATCTTATTGCCACAAGTCCGCTGCTTCGGGCCGTTCAGACCGGCGAGATACTCAGTCGACAATTTGCGGTTAAGCCGATCCGAATAGCGGCTTTAGAGCCCTCCGCGTCCCCTGGCGCATTGCTTGAATGGTATCGTGAGCAGGTTTCGAGTGAATGTGTGGCGTTGATTGGGCACGAACCGAGCTTGAGTAGTTGGGTGAGTGAAATGCTAACGGGGCATCAACGTTCCATCGTACAACTCAAGAAAGGCGCGGCCTGTTTGCTAGATGTCGATCTTTCTGCATCACCCAAAGCGGGGCGTGCGACGCTGCAGTGGTTGTTGCAGCCGTCACAACTGCGGTTGCTGGCCCCTTGATGACGCGTCGGCGCGGAATCTGGTATGGTGCGAGTCGGATTCGAACGCTACTCGGCGGCTCTCTGCCCTAGGGCCGCTATCCTTCTACTAGAGCGTACCCGTTACACATGAAAAGCAGTCTGTATGAGAGCTACACCGCCATTGATTTAGGCTCAAATAGCTTCCACATGGTTGTCGCACGCTTGGTGGAAAAGCAGCCGGTTGTGCTGGATCGCATTCGTGAACTGGTGCGTTTGGCCGATGGTTTGGACGGCAACAAGAAAATCGACAAAGACGCGCAGAAGCGCGCGATTGAATGTTTGCGTCGTTTCGGCCAGCGTCTGCGCGAAACACCGCCGGGCGCCGTGCGGGCGGTAGGTACCAATACGTTTCGTTGCGCCGCCAACGCCCGTTCGTTCTTGGACGATGCCGTTGCGGCATTGGGTCACCCCATCGAAATTATCTCCGGCCGTGAAGAGGCGCGCTTGGTTTACCTCGGCGTGAGTAGTGGGTTGCCCAACGATGACGCGCGGCGACTCGTAGTCGATATCGGCGGGGGCAGTACCGAACTGATTGTTGGGCAAAGGGCGGAACCCATCGAAATGGAAAGTTTGCAGATGGGCTGCGTGACAATGACGCGGCGCCATTTTCCTGACGGAGAGATCACCCGCAAGCGCATGATGCGCGCCATTTTGGATGCCGAATCGGAAGTCGAGCCGTTGGTGACAGGGTTCATCAAACGCGGTTGGACGGCGGCGATTGGCTCTTCAGGAACCGTCAAAGCCATTGATAGCGTATTGACCGAGGAAGGTCTGAGCAAGCGCGTAATAACACGTACTGGGCTTGAGCAACTGGTCGAGCTAATGATAGCTAAAGGGCATATCGGCGCGCTCAAGCTCAAAGGCTTGGGGGACGAGCGCGGGCCAATATTTCCTGGGGGGGTCGCCATTTTAATTGGCGTATTTCGCTCGCTGGGCATCGAAACAATGCACGCTTCGGAGCGTGCTCTGCGCGAAGGGCTACTGTTTGACTTGATAGGTCGCAGTCAGGAGGACGACACGCGCAACCAAAGTGTTGCCGCGCTGGCGGTGCGCTTTCATGCCGACAAAGAACATGCCCGCCGGGTATCGACCACTGCTCTGGCGCTGGCCGACAAAGTCAGCCGAAGCTGGCCAGATATCGATGAGACGCACACGCAGTATTTGCACTGGGCTGCGCAAATGCATGAGATTGGTCAAGACGTTTCGCATAGCCAATACCATAAGCACGGGGCCTACATTGTCGAGAATGCCGATTTAATGGGATTCTCGCGTTCGGAACAAAAACTGCTTGCTATTTTGGTGCGCGCGCATCGGCGGAAAATAAACCACGTATTATTCGACGGCATCGCCGGCTCGGGAGTGCGAAGTCTCGCGCGGGTGGCTATATTGCTTAGAATCGCCGTTGTTTTGAATCGGTCGCGCAGTGTGCAGCCGTTGCCCCCGGTTGAGGTGGGCTGCGGAGATAATTACCTGGTGCTCAAATTTCCCCAGGACTGGCTGGGCCAGCATCCCTTGACAGCGCTGGATCTCGAGCACGAGGGTGCATTCTTGCGTGGGATTGATTTCGATTTCGAGATTGCTTGATCGTGCCGGCGTGTTGTCAGCACCGGATATTCGTTCTAGGTCCGTTGTCCGGCTAGCAGCCCTACAGCTGGAGTGGCGCAATGATACTGTTTCTACTGGCTGCGGGTTTCGTGGGACGGATGCCGCCCATTAATTGTTAGTTCAAGGCGAAGTCATTGCCGTTGTCCTGTTTTGACACTAATGCTGTTGGAATTATGAAATAAGTGCCCAATTCGTCGTAGTACAGACGTGCGTCGTCC
>JANOTC010000358.1:0-2366 GCA_031416175.1 Gammaproteobacteria bacterium | reverse complement strand
CCTATAGACCCCATCCATCCCCAGAAGCTCGATATGGCTGCCGTGCTGCACCAGTTAGCCGTGGTTCAAGACTAGTATCTGATCGGCTTTTTCGATGGTTGAGAGGCGGTGGGCGATGACGAGCAGGGTGATCTCGCCGCGTAGCTGCATCAGTGCCGTTTGAATCTGTGCTTCGGTGTGGCTGTCGATATTGGCGGTGGCTTCGTCGAGGATCAGTACCTTGGGTTTGTGAATCAAGGTAGCGCCTAACGTCGGAAAGTTATTTTGAGCCACATCCTTAGTAGAAATATCTGAAGATACGCGGGAGCGTTTTTAGTGGAGATGTAAGGTACTGGATTATTTTTCGCATCAGATTCGTGCATGGTTTTAGCAACCATTTAATGCTTGATCAATCATGCCAGTACACTGGCGGGGGGATCCCCGCGCCAGTGATGGGCAACGTGTGGTCTTGGGTCAAGTGAAAATCATTGCGATGATTTGATATGTATTAATTATTGCGCCGTCACATTGCGCGGTGCGATATTGCCGGTGTCATCGGAAACCACAATTTCCACGCGGCGGTTCAACTGCCGACCCACTGCGGTGTCGTTGCTGGCGATAGGAAACTCTTCGCCATACCCCTGCGCTTTTACGCGATCCGGATTCGCCACCAGTTTAACTATCGAACTGCGAACCGCAGTGGCGCGTCGTTCGGAAAGCTGATCGTTGTGTGGTTTGGTGCCGGTGCTGTCTGTGAAGCCTTCAACCAATACAGTACGTTCGGGATACTGTTTAAGAAACTCGGCGATTTTCTCCACATTGCGCATGCCGCCGGCTTTTAACTGCGTCATGTTGGTGTCGAACAACACGTCTCCGCCCAAGGTGACGACAATGCCGCGCGCGGTTTTCTTGGCATTCAGATCTTTGAGCTGCGCATCGAGTTGATTCGCGCGGACGTCTGAACTTTGCGCCTGACGTTGGCTTTCCTCAAGTTTGAGCTGGGCTTCTTGAGCCTGACGTTGGCTTTCCTCAAGTTTGAGCTGGGATTCTTGAGCCTGGCGTTGCGCCACCGCCGATTGTTGCTGCGCTTTATCTTGCATAACCTGCGACTGACGTTGCATGTCTTCCAATTGAAGTTGCGTTTCCGCCGTTTGGGCGTGGGCATTTTTCGCACTCTGCTGAGCCTTGTCAGCTTCCAGGGTGCGCGCATCGAGGCGGACTTTGTCGCGTTCGGCGGTCGCTGTCTCGATCGATTGCTCGGCTACTTTTAATTTCGCAGTTTCCTCCGCGATCACTGCACGACGTTTTGCCAAATAGGCCAATTGGTCGACCCGTTCGGATTTTTCATGTTTAGTCCACGCCTGCTCCGCAGTGTTCAACGCGTCTTTGGCTTGTTTCAATTCCATGGGGGCGAGCTTGGCAACCTGGGCATTGCTTTCAGCTGTTTTCACCTGGCTGCGAGCGTCATCAAGATGGGCATTTTGCGGCATTGTGCTGCAACCCGCTAACACGGTGCCAGCAATGAGAAGAGTCGAAAGAGTGAGATGATTATTCATAAGTCGGTTCCTTGATAGTGGGATTATCTGTAAGTTATTTAGCATTTCGATTCATCTCTTCATGTAACACGCGGGTGCTTTCGTCCAATGCCGTCACTGCTTTTTGCGCCTTCGCGGCGCGGGATTTGATTGTCGCGAGTTGGGCATCGGCCTGGGCCTGTTCGGCTAAGACGAGCGCGGCTTTATAATCCTTGGTCGCCATGGCTTTATTGGCGTCAGCCAGTTTGTCCTGTGCCGCTTTCATTTCCACGGCGGCAAATTCGGTAGCGCCGGCATTGGTTGCGTCGGTCACCGCCGCGCTAGACACGGCAAGCTGCTCGGTGGGCGCTGGCATAGAGGCACAACCGGAAATAACAACGGCACAGGTGATGACGCCCAGCGCGAGGCACCACGAATGGTTCGTTAAAGTAGGTGTTATAGCCCTGATGGTATTTGCTACGATTTTGTTAGGATACACTTTGCTCTCCTTGTTTTATGGTCGGGGCGTCTTGCGCCGGATTTAACGCATTGGCAACGTGCAATACAATACGCGTCAATATGTGCAGAGTATGTAGCGGTGGGCGGGCCGTCTGTGCGCTACCATACCAATGTCGAGAGCCGCTCTGCGCCCGGGCGATTTTTACTCACAACGGCAAGGTCATCGCTATCTAAGGGGAGAGCGTTGCGCACTGTGTGGAATTCGATCGTCTGCTATTGGGTATACCTGGCGGCGCTTGTTTCCACGTTCTGGATTAACACTGCATTGTGGACGGATACACTGCGGGCGGGATGTTGCGGTCCTGGTTGAACAGGCTGATGAACGTTACCTTCATGCTGGCCAGATGCAGCTCC
>JANOTC010000357.1:0-2763 GCA_031416175.1 Gammaproteobacteria bacterium | reverse complement strand
GTGAACAGCGTGTGGGGATGGGGTTTGGGACGTTTGCCTGAAGTGAAACAAGGCGCGTTCGATGTGTGTATCACAGACGAACCGTATGTTCGAGGTTTGGCGATGCTGGCGCATTGCCAAGTGTTGTCACAGGAAACGGCTCTGCGCCAGGTGAGTTTGGGAACACGAACATTGTGGGTGCTTGAAGCAGATCATTTCCAAACGCTGGATCCAGATGCGTGCGCGACGCAGTGCGGGCGCGTGGTGGATGGGTTGGTGCAACAACTAAAAGAAAAGCGCGTTGATGAGCTGGACTTCGTCGTCGGGGACTTTGTTTATCGCCTAAGCCGTGGTGGAATGCGCAAATTTTGGCGTCGGCGTCGGCCTTTATTGGAGTCGGCGGGCGGCGTGCGCAAGGGCGAATAACCTGCTTCGAAGGCGAAAAGTTAACTTTCGCAAATATTGGTACGTGACTTCATTCCAAACGTACTTATAATGACTCGTTATTTTTTTGCCAGGACGGGAAAGTGATGGATCGGACCCTAAAAATGGGCGCGCTGGGCAGTGAATTGGGCGGCGCGCAAGCGGCGGCGGTCTCGGACGCGCTGCCGACCCGCTTCGTGAACTTGGCTCCAGCCTTGTTTGGCGATGCGATAGATGTTCCGATTGGCCTTTGGGTTGGATTGCGTGCAGCACCTTCGCGTACCGATTTCGAACGCTTACCTGACCCTTTTTTGTCATTGACCTCGACGGCACATAAAGGCACTCGGGTCGTCGCAGGCCAGATTTCCTTGGGAACTACGCGGGCTGTGGACAGCGCATTATCGGTTGTTGCGTCGGCCACGTCGGTTGAAGTAAAAAGCGGCACGTGGGTTGGCTCGCCACCCAGTGAATCCAGCGCTATCGTATTTTGTAAACGGCGTGATATTTTCTTTCGTTCAAATGCGCCGAACTCGCCGTGTCCTGGTTGCGCTTCGCGTGAACAATGTTGCGATACGGGCGATTTCCGCGCGATCATCATCCTGGCGGAATCGGTGGCGGGTGTTGTTGCGCGTCCCTATGAATTATTTAGCCTGGTCGAATTTGCCGAGTTGGTGGGTGGCTTGCCCATGGCGACGTTGGTGGATAGGGCACGACAAGCGGGTGATGAAGTCCGTGTGCAAATGCTTACGCTTTCTGAAACGAAAAATGACGCATTTGTGCGTCTCGCCAATGCGGTTAGTCCGAGTGAGGGCGCGTGGCGCGACACATTAACCGCTAAATTGAACCTATGTTTAGCGGTGGCAACGGAAGCTAAATTAGACCCAATAACTTTTTTTGGCGACGCCGAATTAGCTCAGCGCGTGCGCGTGAGTTTGGCGTCCGATTCGCAGCGCGGTGATGCGCCATGGCGCTTTGCGCTGAGTGTCGCGGCACCTCTGCCTATCCCAGTGGCGCCTTCCGATTCCGCCGCTTCATTCAAGGGTTCGTTTTCCATTCTAGCGGTAGACGAGAGTCCAGAGGGCGCGTCGCTTCGCGTTAATGTGAAAGCGAATGAAACGTGGTCGTCGACAGTGGAGGTCGGCCGCCGCTTGACGCTGCATTTTGGTTCCGAAGAAGGTTTCGTAACGCCTATGGATGTTGCCCTTGAATTGGATCGTCGCGACGGGGAACACTTTTTGTTGCATGGGTTGCTTGGCAACGTGGCGCCGGTGGCCATTACTCAATTGCGTATCCTTCGCCATTTGCGTGGCCTGGAAATGGCTTTTACCGTTAAACCGACACCCATAGTTGCGGTGACGCCCTCAGCGCCGACGCTTTCAGCGCTAGGGGAATTGCTCTTAACGTGTATTTTTACGACCCGCGCGCAGTCGGTCGAGCGCGTGACGGAGGCGATTGCGCGCGTTTCAAGTCATGGTAAGACCGTCGAAATGCTAACGCGAAATCTTGCGACAGAATCCGCTTTTGCTGGCGAAAAAATTGCGCCAGGATCGGGCCAGCAGGCGCGTTATTTGTTAGATTTTTTACACGCAATGGCGGCGAAACTACTGACGACGGACTCCGCTTATCCGCCTCCCCTGGAGGGCGGCTTAGAGGCGCTGAGAATGGATTTAGAGCAAGCCTTGAATCTCACAAAACAGCCCGTTTCTGCGACTGTTTTGGGTGGGCCGGTCGCGCCTGTATCGGTGCCTACACCGCCCGCTGTTGGCGATAGCGGACTTGCTGACGTGCTGGCGTCACTCATATCAGACACACAGTGGTTGGACAAAGTGCTTGCATTGGATCATGCCCGGCCCGCCGTCGCGGCTGCCGCTGAACCCAAGAAGGCAGCGGCGCCCATTCCACCCGTGGTAGCAAAACCGCCGCCTGTCACGCCAAAACCCGTGCCGATTGTTAGGGCTGAGCCGGAAAATGTAGATTTAGACGCCACCATGGTCGTGAGCCACGAGCAACTTCGTCAAGCATTCCGTGACGAAAAAATTACGATGCCGACGGCGGCCTCCGCGCCAAAAGTTGCGCCGATTATTGCCAAAGAACCTGCGCGTGAACCTGGCCGCGAACCGGGGCTGGACGAGACGATGATTGTTGCGCCGGGCTGGCGGCCGGAGTCAAAAAAGTGAGCATGGCTCAGACTTCTACTCTTGCCAGTGAAGACGCGTTGGCCTGGTTACAGCAGGCGTGGCAGCGTTGCGCGGGTTTGTCTGCGGCAGGGCGCAAAAAGGCGTTCGGAATATGTGTTGCGTACCAGTTGCGCGGGAAAACGCTAACGCAAGCCATGACGATGCTGGATTCGTGGCTGCAAAC
>JANOTC010000356.1:0-3349 GCA_031416175.1 Gammaproteobacteria bacterium | reverse complement strand
CACATGATTCGTTATCTGGAAATAGCCTCTGAAATTCCGGCAGTGATTTCGGAAAAGGGAGGTCTTCATGTTCCAGGATATCCATTTGCATGGATTAGAATTTTACACATTTTCAAATTGGGTAACATCCGGATAGGCACGGTACTTACTAACGGCTTGGATGCCGTAAAGCTGGAATTTACCACCGCTTATGTTGTAGAAACAAAGAGTGAGCAAAATGTGCATCTGAACACAACCAGCTCCGAATATCGGAGCACAGTAACGGAATACACGAGCAACGGCACCGGCCAACGCCCAACTCGTGACTACCAAAAGGAGACTCGAAACAATCTAGTTACATACACGTACTACAACAAAAATTTGGGTAGCCGCACGGGCGTAGATATCAGACTTAGTTCAACCCTTACAAGCCTTCCGAATATCATTCCAAACGATGACACAGTTGTAAGCCGTTACACCCTTCCCGTAAAGAACACAGCAGGCAAGGTAGTTGCCGCGATTATCTATAAGGGCCGCGGTGCTGATGGCCAATGGGGTACTACGGACGACTTAGCCAGCTCCTTTACCTTTCGTAATGAAGACCATGGGACGCATCGCCTTACCTCCTCGTATAAAGCAACCGCCGATGCGGGCACAGCTATTCCCATCGTATCCTTGGAGGCATTAAAAGCCGCAGTCGCGACATCTAACTCGCCCTGGGTATCCAGCGGGGCGTCACTGGGTTTCTTCAAAACTGAAACAAACGGAGCCCCTCGCCTGTTAAAACAAATACGGTTTAGTAGTCTGGGGGCCAACAAGGAGTTGGATATAGACAACGACGGCAAGAAGAAGGCGGGTTCCGACGACAATATCCGGGAATACCAGGTGTACGAATACACTGGCCAACACGGTTCCCGCTCAGCACGCAAGGAATATACGGCCCCGGAGACGGGCGCGGGTCTCTCCCTGGTCGAGGAAAATGATACAGCATCCCTGACGGGATATCGGGTGTATAAAACAGCCAATGATACCGCGTTCGGCATTGCAGTTGGCATGCTCCGTGTTGCCGAAATCACCTACGCCAAATCCAATATTGATTTTTCGGATATAGCAAGGGAAAATGATTTTTCTGTGAAAGATTACGAGTTGAATTTCTATTGCCGTGATAACACTAATGGCGGTGCTTATGAGAAATACGAAATTGAAGTTCAACCGACTGGCACTGTGCTTGGGTTGCCTGGCATATCAATGCCGAATAAAGAATTCCCTAATGCCACTATCGAAACGAGATTAGCTCCTAGCCAAGCCAACTGCAACACAGCGCCAGCTAGCTCAGAATTAGCTGGCTTGGGCCTCACCGGAACGTTGCAAGACATTTCCGAAAATAGGCGGTACTAATCGCCAGGCAGTTTAGACCATGAGGTCCTCTTCGGAGGACCTCTTCTTGTGCGCAACACGTCTATCGCCCAGGCTCAAAACTCTCATACTGCGGCAAATCATCACAAATCCGATCCCAACTCGCCTTGGATGTCGCAAAAATATGCGCGCTAGGGGTTTCGCTGATCTCAGACTCTAGGGTGCCGAGACGTATCCGCACGAATTCTGGCTTGGAGGCAGTTTGGCCCATAATAGGCGAGCCGCAGATTTTACAAAATGATTTGACGAGACCAGACACCATTTCATAGCCCGTCAATTGCTCTTGGCCAGCGACGAGTTTGAATTTGTCGCTATCAACACGACCGTTGGTTGCGAAGGCGCTGCCCTGCAATTTTCGGCACTGCGAGCAATGACAGTAAACGATATTTTCGATAGGTCCATGAATCTCGAAGCGCACCGCGCCGCACATACATCCACCTTTGTACACAGCACTCTCCCTTTTTGAATTTAGCCGGATTCACTCCTGACGTTTAGTATACTCTTTCGCTGCGCGGCGAACCGTGCCCATGTGTTTTTCAAAACGGCGGCACGCCGTACAAATAGCAACATGTAAACGCAATGAAACTAATTCTCGCCCAGAGAGTTCTCGTTCCTGACGTTCAGACATCAATCGTGTCGCATCATGACAACTTAGCATTATGGCGGCCCTCCGCCATACCACTTTTCCTCCAAACAATCGCGTAAGCGTAAACGCGCACGATGGAGCAATACGTGTAAATTGCTAACTGAAATTCCCACCGTTGTGCATATTTCCTCCGTTTCCAACTCAACGAATTCTCGCATCATGAACACCCTCGACTGCTGGGGCGGTAGCCCATTAAGACACGTCTCGAATACATCCCAAAATTGCGCATCACCGAACGACGCCTCTGGGTTATCCCAACCCTTAGGGGCTTCATCAGGATTCCAATGCCCTCGCTGGTCAAACAACGCTGAAAAAGCCTCGTCGTCATAACCCTCTTCAAGCAAGCTGGAGGCGTTGATCAGTCGCTTTTTCTCCCGCAATACGTCTGCAATTTTGTTGCGAAGAATGGCGAAGACCCATGTTTTCAATGCGGCACGTCCGCCGAACGAATTCGCATTCTTCAATGCGCCAATCATCGCCTCTTGTACAGCGTCCTCGGCGAGGTGAACATCACTCATTTGCTGCGTCGCGAACTTGAGCATTTGCCCGCGCAATTCATCTAAAAACTTTGGATCTTCAAACACTGAAATTGACACGACGCGCTCGCCTGTTTTTGCCGAATTGGTACATTAACTAGGTAATCACTAGCAGAAAATACTAGGAAATTTACTTATCGGTCGTGCTGTGACTTAGTCGCACGCCCGTCAGTGATTCTTACAACTCATCGCGCCACCGGCCTCAAACCAAAGTGTTCAAATAAAATCACCTCGTAATCCACGGCTGCAAACGTCCGTTTGTCCACACCGCTTTTGGAAACAATTTTAAGCGTATCGCCGAAGAGAATTTTTCTACCGCCAGGATTGTGAAGAACGATCAACGGCTTTTGCACAAACACGGCGTCAGGATGGGTCGAGTTCAGAAAATTGGCGGGCGCAAAATCGATCCACTCGGTTGGGTACAAATCAAACTGGTACTGATTCGTCCACGTGCCTTCAATTAACGCTTGAAACAAATACTCGCGCTCGTTGGGTCGCGTTAAACGGAAAGTATCCGGTCCTTGCGTTGATTCCGTGCCGTTAAGCAAAAAAGGTTCGCGCAAACCGTAACTGCCGAAGCCTAAATCGCACAGCCATTTTTCACCGTCGAGTTCAGCAACAACCGCCATATGTGTTTTCGGTCGTCGCACGGGATAAAACATCGGCCTGGCAGCAACAAACGTGTATTGAATGCCTAGCGCGTGCAATGCCATGGCGAACAAACCGTTTACTTCGTAGCAATAGCCGACACGCCTGCGGCCAATAATTTTCT
>JANOTC010000355.1:0-10278 GCA_031416175.1 Gammaproteobacteria bacterium | reverse complement strand
AGTGATTGCGCGGGTTATAGGGCAACTCGTTAGAGCGGGCCACATTCAGACGAGTCGGAATAAAATAACAATTAATGAACCGACGCGTTTAGCGGAGTTTGTGCGGTATGGTGTTGGACAACCGAATTCTCGTAGTTCATGCAGTGAAGACTAAGGGGTGATTTGGTGATGCATGGACCCGCACACCACTAAATTGATTATGGACGACGGAACGCAGAGTAAATCGCGCCAAGGGTCAACTCGGGTTACTCAATATAGTGCCTTAGTTGTTTTTAGTTAGCCACCAATCTCGAGTATATTTGGCCACATTGACCGCGTCTTTCAAATGCGACACACCTGATCATTGTATTTGGCAATTTAAGTTCAACCGATTTAATGCCTCATTTAGCTTGATGCATTTTTACTCAGATCGACCCGCAAAGGGATTTTTCACAAGAGGCGATATCGGTTACTCCTCAATTTCGCTTGAAAATAAGAACACAAACGTTAAGGCTAAAAAAGAAGTGGGTAGTAACGTGCTTATCGGCGCTGGGTACGCGGTTCGTTTCAACGACTCCAGCATGATCATTGGGTTAAACAACTCGACTGCCTTTTACAAGGCAAGCAAATCAAATACCTCTTCCTTAAACATTGGATGGATTTGGTAATCATCGTTGCCACCATCAAACTCCGGTAAGTGTTATACACATGCATATTTTTTCAATTACTATTTTCGATGTTTTTTCGGTTCCAAACCTAGCCGACCAATTCTGATCTGATCGAAATTTAATTGACCTCAGAAATATAGTGAAGTTACAATAGTTACTGACAATCACTAACTCACGGTAACTTCACTATACATGGACCCTCGAACCAACCCGTACGCTCCTGGTGCTGGCACACTGCCCCCCGAATTGGCGGGTCGCGACGACATAATTGAAAAGGCTGCGATTGCCCTAGACAGGTTTCGGTCGGGGCTTGCGGCGCGGAGTCTGCTTTTGGTTGGACTGCGTGGGGTCGGCAAAACCGTCCTTCTTACGCGCATCGCGAAAGAAGCGGAAGCCAGAGACCTTGTCGTTATAACGATGGAAGCCCCGGAAAAGCGTTCGCTTCCTGCACTACTGATTCCGCAAATTCGAACCGCATTGCTGAAGCTGGATAAAATTGCGGCGGCGGGAGAATTGACCAAGAAAGCGCTCAAAACGCTTGGCGGCTTCGTGGGTGCCATGAAGGTTAAATACCAAGACATTGAGTTTGGCGTCGACTTGGGTAGCGAACCAGGTGTCGCCGACTCCGGCGACTTGGAGCATGATTTAATTGAACTCTTCACTCAAATTGGTCGAGCGGCCAAAGAAAAAGGCACAGCCGTCGTTTTCTTTATTGACGAATTACAATACGTCAAAGAAGAGCAATTCGGATCGTTGATCACCGCACTCCATAAATGTGCACAAGACCAACTGCCCATTGCGCTAATTGGCGCTGGATTACCTCAATTGGTCGGACATGCAGGACGCGCAAAATTGTACGCGGAACGCTTATTCGAATATCCAGAAATTGGTCCGTTACGAGATTCGGACGGAAGAAAAGCGCTCGTTGCGCCGGCAGCCAAATTAGGTGTTAGCTATGAAGAAGACGCACTAGACGAAATTTTAACTCGCACCCAAGCGTACCCCTACTTCCTTCAGGAATGGGGAAAGCTCTGCTGGCACTGCGCAAAAAACTCCCCCATCACGCGCGCAGACGCTATTTCTGCGTCCGATTTAGCAATTTCTGAATTAGACGCGAGTTTTTTCCGCGTACGCTTCGAGCGGCTAACGCCGGCTGAAAAAAAATATTTACGCGCCATGGCCGAGCTAGGGCCGGGACCGCATCGATCAGGCGACATCGCCCATTTATTGGGCAAAGAAGTGCAAACTGTGGCGCCAACGCGATCCTCGTTAGTGAACAAGGGCATGATCTACAGCCTCTCACACGGCGACAATAGCTTCACGGTGCCGCTTTTTGACGGTTACATGAAGCGCGTTATGTCAGATTGGCGTTAGTGCTAGCTATTGGGTGAGAGTCAATCTCGCCCACCACCCTGCGCCAACACCTCACGCTGCCCCGCGCCTACCGGGGCGCTCACCAACCCGGCGGCCTCCATCGCTTCCACTAAGCGCGCTGCCCGGTTGTAACCAATTTTAAATTTGCGTTGCACACCTGACACCGACGCGCGACGCGATTCCAATACATGCGCCACGGCTTCGTCATACAAGGGATCGGCTTCCGGGTCGCCGCCCTCGCCCTCCCCTGCCGAACCGCCGTCACCGCCTGCATCATTGCCTTCCAAAATAGACTCAATGTAAGCCGGTGCACCTCGCCGCTTTAAATCGGCAACGACGGCATGCACTTCTTCATCCGCGACAAACGCCCCATGAATACGCACGGGAATGCCGGTCCCTGGCGGCAAATAAAGCATGTCACCATGACCTAACAATTGTTCCGCGCCCATTTGGTCAATGATGGTTCGAGAATCAATTTTTGACGACACTTGGAAGGCCACACGCGTTGGAATATTAGCTTTAATAAGGCCGGTTATAACATCGACAGAGGGTCGTTGTGTCGCGAGTATCAAATGCACCCCAGCGGCACGTGCCTTTTGCGCCAAACGAGCAATGAGTTCTTCTACTTTTTTACCGACTACCATCATCATGTCAGCTAATTCATCGACAAACACGACGATGTACGGCATGTGTTCCAATTCCGCCGCTTCGGTGCCGAGACCAGGCTTGTGCAGTGGATCTTTCAGCGGCACGCCTTTTTGCCGCGCTTCTTCCACCTTTTGGTTATATCCACCAATATTTCGCACGCCCATGACCGACATGAGTTTGTAGCGTTTTTCCATTTCGGCTACGCACCAACGAAGCGCGTTAGCGGCCAATTTCATGTCTGTTACAACGGGTGCTAATAAATGCGGAATACCGTCGTATACGGATAATTCCAGCATTTTCGGGTCAATCATAATCATGCGAACTTGTTTAGGGGTTGAGTTAAACAATAAGCTTAATACCATGGCATTCACGGCGACCGACTTACCTGAGCCGGTAGTGCCTGCTACTAATAAATGTGGCATTTTCGCCAAGTCCGCGACGGTGGGATGGCCACCGATATCCTTACCCAACGCCAAAGTGAGAGGCGAACGCGCTAGCTCAAATTGAGGCGCACGCAAGATTTCCACCAGGCGCACCATCTCACGATGCTCATTGGGGATTTCCAAACCAAAGACTGACTTCCCAGGAATAACATCAACGATGCGCATACTAGTAACAGATAAGCTACGTGCAAGGTCTTTCGCCAAACTACTAATCTGGCTCACTTTCACGCCAGCAGCGGGATTGAGTTCGAAGCGCGTAATCACTGGCCCGGGATATACCGCGACCACTTGTGCTTCAATTCCAAAGTCCCGCAACTTCAATTCGACTTGACGCGCCATCGCTTCTAGCGCGGCAGAAGACGTTTTCCGTGTTACGGCTTCCGGCGATTGCAGCAAGGAAAGCGACGGCAATGCGGAGTCGGAAGAAACCGCAAATAACGAAAGCTGCCGCTCTTTGTCTGTACGCTTGCTTGCTGCCACCTCCAGCTTGGCAGCTTCCTCAATCTTAGGGGCCTTGCGCGTTGCCGCTTTCGCACGCTCCGTGGCCACCACTTCATGGCGCTGTGCTCGCGCTTCTTCCCCGGCGCGACGCTCGTCACGTTTAGCGCGCAATCGCGTCCAGGCGGACACGAGATTTCCACCCAGCCAATCCATTAGCTTGATCCACGAAACCCCACTGAAAAGACTGACGCCTGCGAGCAACAAAGCAAACAAAAATAACGTGGACCCAATGCTGCCGAAAGACGCTACAAATCCATCGCGCACGAAACTTCCGAAAACGCCCCCCGCATTGGCGGGAAAGCGGGAGTGCGCCGATTCCAAGTGCTGAGCACTCATTCCAGCGCCCGCGAGCAAAGTTAAGAAAAAACCGAGCAAGCGCAATACGACTTGTGCAGCACGCGGCATTTCCCCCTCTCGGGCGCCACCGCGCGCGAAAAACCAGCCTACGCCAAGTGCAAGAATCGGAAAAAGAAAGGCAAAATAGCCAAACAGAAAAAAGAACACATCAGCAAACCAAGCGCCCAAATGGCCACCCATATTTTCGATGGTATCGGACTGCGTGCTATGTGACCACGCCGGGTCATTTTCATGATAGGAGATCAACGAAATAAACAGATAAAGCGCGAACGTCGCCAACAAAATGAGCGCGCCTTCTCGCACGCCGCGTTTTAGAAATTTTCCTATCGGCGGCGCCTTATTTTTATTCGACGTCGCTTGTGCCACTTTCTTCAACTCATCACCCTCTTTACTACTGTAGCGACTTAATCAAACCAGGATGAACTAATCGGCCCGCTTCAACATTAATTCCCGCCACCAAACGCGCATCGTCACGCCAATGCCCGCTCGCCAATTTAGTCGCAAACGGAAGTATGGCCGCTGACAACGCCTGAGAAGCCGAACGCGGCACCACACCCGGCATGTTAGTCACGCAAAAATGCACCACGCCACGTTCCACATACGTCGGTGCAGCATAGTTGGTCGCACGTGTCGTCTCTATACAACCGCCTTGATCCACCGAAATATCAACAATAACACTGCCTTTTGCCATTTGCCCGACCGTGTTTGCACTGACGACAAAAGGTGCCCGCTCGCCTGTTAGCAAGATGGCACCCACTAACAAGTCGGCGCCACACGCGGCGTCTTCTAACGCTGTCGGGTAAGGATACAACGCGGTTACGTTAGCGCCTAGTGCGCGCATGCGTTCGAGCTTGTCGCGACTAAGGTCAAAAACAGTAACAGTTGCCCCCATTGCCGCCGCCATCGCCGCTGCGGCGCCGCCCGCAACTCCTGCTCCGATCACCACCACCTTGCCACGTTCAGCACACGGCAAGCCGCCTAATAACAAACCTTTGCCGCCGTGCACATGCTGCAACAAATTCGAGCCGACTTGCACGGCAATGCGACCGGCAATATCACTCATTGGCGCTAATAACGGTAAACGCCCTTGCTCCTCCACTGTTTCAAATGCCACCCCGACCAGGCCAATGTCCATTAGGCGTTGCGCTAACACCGGTTCTGCCGCAAGGTGCAAGTAACTAAATAGCACATGATGTGCTTGCAACAAATCCAGTTCCGGGCCCACCGGCTCTTTTACTTTGACGATAAGTTCGGCCTGCGCATACACCGCTGCCGCGTCCGGCAGCATAAAAGTCCCCGCTGCGACAAACGCACTGTCAGCATATCCACTTAGCTCACCGGCGGACTGTTGCACGTACACGGTGTGGCCCGCACTGACCAAACTGGCGCAGGCATCAGGCACTAATCCGACGCGACCTTCCAAGATCTTGATCTCTTTGGGTATTCCTATGCGCATAGAGGCTCCTTTACGCTACTCATGGCTTGCCTGTAGTATACGCGGACGCAACCCTGTCTGCGCGCCCGTCGCGCTAACACACACATTCGAACCGAGGAATACACCCATGAGCCAAGCCAAGCATAGCCGCCTGATTATCCTCGGCTCCGGTCCCGCTGGGTATTCTGCCGCTGTTTACGCAGCGCGCGCGAATCTCTCACCCACACTAATCACTGGCATGGCACAGGGCGGTCAATTAATGACCACCACCGACGTCGACAACTGGCCCGGCGATGTGCACGGATTGCAAGGGCCCGCATTGATGGAACGCATGCGCCTGCACGCCGAGCGCTTCGAAACACACATCGTGATGGATCACATTAATCAAGTTAACTTACAGCAACGTCCGTTCCGTTTAGTCGGCGATAGCGGCGAATATACCTGCGACGCGTTAATCGTCGCCACCGGCGCATCGGCCAAATATTTGGGCATTCCGTCGGAAAAAACGTTTAATGGTCGCGGCGTTTCCGCCTGTGCCACTTGCGATGGCTTTTTTTATCGCAACCGCGCTGTTGCCGTTGTGGGCGGCGGAAACACCGCTGTTGAAGAAGCCCTTTACCTTTCTAACATCGCCACACACGTCACAGTAGTCCATCGGCGTAACAAATTTAAGGCGGAAAAGATTCTCATCACCAAGTTGATGGAAAAAGTCGCGAACGGCAAGATTTCAATCGAGTGGTACCACGAATTAGATGAAGTTCTGGGCGACGCGAGTGGCGTGACCGGGATGCGTTTGAAAAACGTGGAAACGGGCGCAACCAAAGAACTGGCAATGCATGGCGTATTTATCGCCATCGGCCACTCACCTAACACGTCTCTGTTCGAAGGCCAACTCGATATGGCAGGCGGCTACCTAAAAGTGAAAAGTGGCAGTGGCGGCAACGCCACGGCGACGAGCGTGGCAGGGGTATTCGCGGCGGGCGACGTCGCAGATCACATTTACCGACAGGCCATTACTTCGGCTGGCACCGGCTGTATGTCGGCGCTCGACGCCGAAAAATATCTTGATAATCTAGAGGGTGTGTAAATACCGAAGCAAGGCGATTCGCCTCGCGTAAGCGTGATGGGCAAGCTTCACTTCATTTTTCCCCGCGACCCTCCAAGCGCGTTTCCCCCCGTGGGGAACGCCTTAACGGAGCCCAATGGATTGCTCGCCGTGGGCGGCGATTTAACGCCAGAACGCTTGCTCAGCGCCTATTCGCGCGGCATTTTTCCCTGGTTTAACGAAGGCGAACCCATTTTATGGTGGTCACCTGACCCCAGATTGGTCTTGTTCCCAGGCGAACTGCATGTGTCGCGCAGCTTACGCAAGACGCTGGCGCGAAATCCCTTCGATATTCGATTCAATACCGCCTTTAAGGACGTCATGATTGCCTGCGCCCAACCCCGCAAAAAGCAAGCGGGCACGTGGATTTCCGAACAAATGGTGGCGGCGTACCACACCCTCCACACACTCGGCCATGCGCATTCCATTGAAGCCTGGCAAAATGGCCAATTGGTCGGCGGAATGTATGGCGTCGCCATTGGCAAGGTCTTTTTTTGCGAATCCATGTTCGCCCGGGTGACTGACGCGTCGAAAGTGGCATTTGTACATTTTATTCAACATGTTATGGCCAAGAAGTACAAGCTGATCGACTGCCAGGTGGCGACTGAACACCTCATTAGCTTTGGGGCACGCGAAATACCTCGATCAGAATTCGTGACGGGGCTGCGGGAATGGTGTTTAATTAGCAATGATTCAGGCCCGTGGCATTGCTGTCCGGTTTAAGCGAACGCATTATCGACGTGTCTGAACGGTTCTAAAGTAAAATTAACCCTAAGGATCGCGTGAAAAACCGGACGCATTCGAGTCCAACGCAACACTTATGAACGCACGCCAACTTCGTTTTTATTCGAGCGTTCCTCATAGCTGCGGCTACCTGCCTGGCAATGAAGCGGTTTCCGTGTTCGCCGATCCACAAGAAAAAATGACCGCCAGCACCTATAGTCGTTTGATCGACATGGGTTTTCGGCGCAGTGGCGAATATGTCTATCGCCCACATTGTCCCTCTTGCCAAGCGTGTCAACCGGCCCGTGTTGTCACGGAAAAATTTGTACGAAACCGCTCTCAAGAACGAAACTGGCAACGAAACAGTGACTTAACAACGTTTTCAAACGAAGCTAAGTTCAATCAGGAACACTTCACGCTTTACATGCGTTACATCAAGCATCGCCATGCGGGCGGCGGTATGGATACGACTGATCCGTCGCGCTATGAAAGTTTCTTATTAAGTCGTTGGTGCGATACGGAATTGATCGAATTTCGCCATGAAGGCCGCTTGTTGGCGGTCGCCGTAACCGACGTCACACAATTTGGGCTTTCTGCCTTTTACACCTTCTTTGACCCCGCAGAAGCCGCCCGTGGTCTGGGTGTTTATGCCGTATTATGGCAAATCAACGAAGCGCGACTGCGCAATTTGCCTTGGGTATACTTAGGCTATCTCATTAAAGGATGTCGAAAAATGAGTTACAAGCAGCTGTATCGCCCCCTTCAAGTCATTCGAAACGGGCAGTGGCAAATGCTGGATCAGCCAGAATCGGCGCCGACTATTGAAATAGCGCGAACCGTTATCTTGGGTTAACGCTGGACTTACGTTTACTCCGAACCAATTTCCGCTTTTTAGTGCGCGTTTAAGCGCAAATTACACAGAACACTCGACGCCACACCACTCGCCCGATTTTTCGGTATAATGCGCGGCCTGCAAAACCGGCACGGCCATTCTGTTCTTTTGCCCTAACTCGGCATCCCCTACTGGGGCGCTGATCGACGGCACTCCATGCATGCGACGGCTGCCCCTCGGCCACCGTTTTGTTTTAACTTAATTTCGCTGGCGTTAGTATGGCTCGCAGGAAACTGGCTGCAGATAAACCCCTTCGGGCACGCGTAAAGCTGCTCGGCACACTCTTGGGCAACGTGCTCAAAACGCAGGCAGACGATAACGTCTTTGCCGCTGTTGAGACGTTGCGCAAAGGTTATATTGACCTGCGGAAACGCGAGAACAAGCTTAAGCGCCGCCACCTAACTGAATACATACAGTCGCTGGACCCCAGCACGCTGAATTATGTTATTCGCGCGTTCAGTATTTACTTCAGCCTGGTCAACATCGCCGAAGAAGAATTTCAGCACGAGCAACGCCGCGCCGTACGCCGCCGAGGCCATAGTTGGTTAGGCTCGTTCCGCCACACCATCGACCAATTTCAACAATCCGGGGTTACCCCGAGTCAACTACAGACCTTGCTCGACAGTCTCTGTTACATGCCCGTTTTCACGGCGCATCCAACCGAGTCAAAACGCCGCACCGTCATGGAAAACTTGCGCACGTTGTTTACAACAACCGGATTGTTAGACGATCCCCAACTTAGCAGCGAAGAGCGTAGTGACATCGTGGCATTACTGCAAAGCCAAGTACAAGTTTTGTGGAAAACAGATTTAGTCCGCGCGCAACGGCCACGCGTCACTGATGAAATTCGACGTGGCCTGCATTATGCGCACGAGTGCCTGTTTGATGCGGTACCTAAAGCCTATCGCGAGTTGGAAAAGGCGATTGCGCACAGTTACGGCACCCATGAAGATGGCCGCCCTGTCGTCCGCGTTCCAAGCTTGATTCGATTCGGCTCCTGGATTGGTGGTGACCGCGACGGCAACCCTAACGTTAAACCTGAACTCACCGCCCTCGCCACCTACATGCAAGCGCAAGTGGCGCTGGCGGAATATATTCGTCGCATCCGCGTGTTAGGGCGTGAACTGACTCACTCGCTTAATTTCTGCCAACCCAGCGCGCAATTTACTGCCAGTTTGTTAGAAATTGAGCTAGTCGCCACACGCGTATTTGGCGACAAGCCTGATCATTTTAATCTAGAGCCTTATCGCCGCAAAATCACGTTCATGCGGCACCGGCTTGAATTGAATCTTGAGCATGTACGCTCCATTATGCGTGGCCTTCGCCCAGAACCCGACTCACTGGCTTACGCTAACGAGCGTGAACTGCTTGCTGACCTACACTTAATTCGCGACTCACTTATCAGCCATGGCGATTACGAAGTCACGCGCGGCACGCTAACCGACCTCATTCGTTTGGTTGAAACATTTGGCTTCTTCCTGTTACCACTCGACGTGCGTCAGGAATCAACCCGCCACAGCAAAGCAGTCGCTGAAATCTTAAGCAGTTTGTTAGGGCAAACAGAATACCTCGATTTGGGCGAAACCGCCCGCGTCGATCTACTAGCAAAGACCATTGAGTTGACTGTTGTCCCTGAGCTTGTCCGTGGGGCGTTAAGCCGCGAAACGCTCGACGTTTACGACGTATTTAGCGTGATGAAAGACGTGCGCAATGACCTCAGCCCGAATGCATTCGGCTCGTATGTTATTTCCATGACTCACTCCGCCAGCCATGTGTTAGAGGTGATGTTATTAGCACGCCTAGCGGGTTTAGCAGGCCGGAACGATGACCAGTGGTTTTGCAACATTCGCGTTTCGCCGTTGTTTGAAACCATCGAAGACTTGGACCATATCGAACCGGTGTTGTCGAGCTTGCTCGACAATCCTACTTATGCGAATTTATTGCGCGCCTCCGGCAATTTGCAGGAAGTCATGTTAGGGTATTCCGACTCCTGCAAAGACGGCGGCATAGTCGCGTCGACCTGGAAACTTTACGAAGCACAGCGCGCCATCAGTGCACTTGCCCGTGAACGCGGCGTGGAATGCATCTTGTTTCACGGTCGCGGCGGCACGGTGGGACGCGGCGGCGGTCCCACCCACGAGTCGATCCTAGCG
>JANOTC010000354.1:0-2209 GCA_031416175.1 Gammaproteobacteria bacterium | reverse complement strand
GTAACGGCTATCAAGTCACCTGGGCGTTTGGACACTTGGTTGAACTCAAAGAGCCCGATGAGTACTTTCCCGAATGGAAACGCTGGACGCTGGAGACCTTGCCGATTATCCCAGAAAAATTCCAATTGCGCGCGCGCGGCGAAGACTCCGCTAGAAAACAACTCCGAGTTGCATTCACTAATGCGACAGAACCCGATTTTTCCGCGTAACCTGCGGCGCGCGTTGAGCTGGCCAAGCTAAGACCGAGCCATTTACCACAATTGGTGTCTGGTAATGACTCAGCTTCAATAAAAATTGAACAAATACAATTTAGGGGTATCATATTGCATGAAACGTTAACGACAAAACATTCATGAAACCGCAATTAGCCTTGCCGAACAAGGCAGCATCCCTAGCCCGGCACCTCCGTGCCGGCAAGGCATATCGTCGCGAAGACCTCGCGCCTTATTCAACCAGCATTGATCGTGAGTTGCAGCAACTTGTGGCGGCCGGTCGCCTGACCAAAGCCGCACAAGGACTTTACTACGCACCCAGAAAAAGCGTTTTTGGGGATGCACCGCCGGTCGAAGAAGAAATGTTGGCGGTATTCCTGAAAGATAAGAATTTTCTCAGTTTTAATCCGAGCGTCTATAACTCCCTACGCTTGGGCATGACGCAGCTTTACAATAAGACCATCGTTTATAACCACAAGCGACATGGCATCTTTCGCCTTGGTAATCGCGAGTTTGATTTCCGCGTCAAGCATCGCTTCCCGCTGCCCAATCAAGTTAGCAGTGAATATCTGTTGGTAGATATGCTTAATAATCTTGGTGACCTGGCAGAAGACGAAACACAGGTATTGGCTGCTGCGCGTCGCAAGCTGGAACAATTTGATACCAAGAAACTACAAAAAGCCTTGCAAGATTACGGCTCTGCTTCAACCCGTCGACTGATGAAAAACTGGCTAAATGAATTGGCTACTACGAAACCTGAGCCGACTATATGAAGGCCTCCAGCTTCTTGCATGAGCACGAAAGTTTTCTTGTTCTTATCGAGCAGATTGCTGATGCAAAGAATATCGCGCCTCCGCTTATTGAAAAAGATTACTGGCTGATGCACTGCCTGTGGGGTCTGCAACAGCAAGGCTGGAAATTTGAATTGAAAGGTGGCACCTCACTATCGAAAGGCTATCAGCTCATCCAGCGTTTTTCCGAAGACATTGATATTCGTTTTGAGCCGCCCAGTGAACTTGGGGTTAAATCAGGGAAAAATCATGACAAGCGCGCTCACCAGGAGTCACGTCGCGAATTTTTTGATTGGTTGGCCGGGCAGATTAAAATTCCCGGACTGCAATTCGTCACGCGCGATACCGATTTTGACGACGCCAAATATCGCAACGGCGGCATCTTGCTCGGCTATCCTATTTTGACTCGGGCCTTGCATGGCGTAAAAGACGGTATCCTGCTGGAAGTCGGCTTTGATGACACCGCTCCAAACCGGCCGTGTACGATTTCCTCATGGGCTCTGGATGCGGCCCTAAAAGCCCGCGTCGAGATTATTGACAATCGGGCAGTGGATGTCGCCTGCTATAGCCCCGCATACACCTTCGTGGAAAAGCTGCAAACTGTCTCGACAAAATATCGCATGCAGCAAGAAGCCAAAACGTTTCCGAAAAACTTTATGCGTCATTATTACGATCTCTATTGCCTGCTCGATAGCCCTGAGGTGCTCAGTTTTATCGGCACGCCGACTTATCTCGCACGCAAGACAGAGCGCTTCCGCTCCGGCGATAACCTCGATATCGCCAGCAACGAAGCCTTCCTGCTTTCCGACCCCAAGGTGCGCAACTTGTACGAATCCACATATCGCGAGACTGCGGCGCTTTATTATACCGGGCAGATTCCATTCCGCGACATCCTCGCCCGCATCCACCAGCACATTGCACAGCTCTAAGGCGACGAATCAATCCAAACTGGCTACTAACTCGTAATTGACTGCGCTGAACACGCTAGACCGGCAACCGATAGGAAGATTTCGCCTGGCAATGCGTTTGTTTGGCGCACACCCCCACTGGGCTGAGTAATGGGTGTGGTCCGTCCCACGACGCCCGCAACCAGTAGGAAATAATGTCCGCTACCAAACGACCGGATGCAATTTCACATGGAACACGCCTGCCTGCTTCGCGCAGCCACCTTGCTTGACGATCCACTTATGATGGAGTGGGCACTGC
>JANOTC010000353.1:0-3600 GCA_031416175.1 Gammaproteobacteria bacterium | reverse complement strand
CGGTGGCGGTTCGGGCCTGGTTACAATCCAATATCGCGACAGCGTCGTCAAGTGCGCCCAGTATGCCGGATGGGTCCTATGTTGATACACGAAACAGCAGCTCCCTATTTTTTGATCTCGGTGCGACTACCGACACGAGTAAGGACTGCTACTATTACGCCAACAGCGAATATGCCGTCGCACGTATTCTTTGGCACATGGATCGGCAAGGTTACATTCAAGGATTATTTAGCGCCGTAACGTCGCCGCTTTTATGGGGTTCGCTAAACCCCATCAGCTTGGAAACGCTTTGGGACGTTTGGTTGACCGCTGCAACCGCTGCATCAGCGACCAGTGAGCGCAATGCCCTTATCGCAAATTTCCAAGAGCGTCGAGTTGACTTCACGCCAGATACCTATGAGCCAAACGATACACTGGCGACAGCGCGTTTGCTCACGCCGGGTGATAGCGTCAGCGGCAACCTTTATCATGCTGGCACCCTGGGAAGCACAGGTACCGACATTGATTTATTTTCATTCGACGTCACAGTTGGTACCCATTTCGTGGTCGAAACCTCGGAATTGACTAATTTAGGGAATACTCGGCTGCGTGTCCTTGATGCAGCGGGCAGCGTGGTTTCGGTATTGGGCGTGCCCTTGGTAAACGATGACGCGCCCAGTTCCAGTGATAATGTCGCTAATAAGGCGTCGCGTTTGGAGTTTGCAGCGGCCGTAAGCGAGCGATATTTTGCGGAAATCACCACAAGTCCGAAATTATCGCGCCAAGAAGGGCGTTATGGGGGTTATACTGTACGGCTCTTGGCCTATTAATAGCATGCGTGGCAAAGCGCGTATTCCGGTAGTATTGTAGACACTTTTTTGGGAATGGCTTAATAGAACCCCTCATGGTTTTTTCTGAACTTAAAAGAATAAGGGTCCCCGTTGATTTGGGGGCCGCGTTCACGCGGGCGCCGCTGGTTGCAAATCTATTCATGGTTGTGGCGGTGAGCTATGCCGCTGCGCAACTTACCTGGATGTTATGGCCACAGCCAATCCTGCCAGACCCTCCCGTGGTGGAACTCAAAGGCGCAGATGCGAGCGCGTCGCGTCCCCAAATGGTGGTTACTCCTAATATTGCCGCCCTGCACTTGTTTGGGGAAATTGTTGTTGAACAACCCAAGATGGTAGAGGCGCCGCCCTCTGTTGAGCAGGCGCAAGAAACGCAATTGCGTTTAACACTTAACGGCGTGTTTATTCTCGACAAGCCGCGTTCCTGGGCCATAATTGCAGATGCAATGGGCAATGAAGACACCTATAAAACCAATGCGCCGATTCCGGGTGGTGCTATCCTGAAAGAAATTCATAGGGATAAAGTGATTTTATTGTATAACGGCCGTTTTGAAACGCTCAGTTTACCGCGCGATGACTTGGGTAGCGAAGGTGAAGGCGGTACGAACCTGGCGCGCGCGGGCGGTTTTGCGCCGCAGCAAGATTTTGGCGGCAGGCCGCCCGGTGGCGGTTTCGACGGTGGGCAACGCGGATTCCCCGGTGTGCAGTCGTTGTCACCCGAAGCCAGCGCCAGCTTGCGGAACTACCGCGACGCCCTCGTGCGTGATCCGCAATCGGTGATGGACGTCATCCGTGCTGAACCGTTTCGACGTGGCGGGCAATTAATCGGCTATCGTGTGTTCCCTGGCCGTGATCGACAACTGATGATGCAAGTGGGTTTGCAACCGGGAGACGTGGTAACGGGCATTAACGGCGTGTCGCTCGATAGCCCGCTCAAAGGCCTGGAAGTGATGAAAGACTTGTCTTCCGCGCAACAAGTTTCCCTTAGTGTGATGCGAAATGGAATTACGCAAACCCTTTCGGTACCGCTTAACTAAACTCTAGAAACCGCCAACTGGATATTGCCATGAAAAAGAAAGTCCTTACCCGACGGTTTATTCCGACACTTGCCTCGCTAAGTTTGGCCGTGTGGCTAACAGGTGCTGTGGCAGCGGGTGAAAAAACGATAACCCTAAACATGAAGAATGCGGATTTAAGCGCGGTGGTGGCCACCGTGTCAGAAATTACCGGCAAGAACTTCATTGTCGACCCACGGGTAAAGGGTAAAGTTACCATCATATCCTCGAAGCCGCTGGATAAAGATGCGCTTTATCAAGTGTTCCTTACCGTGCTAAATGTGCATGGCTTTGCCGCCGTGGAAACCGGCGAAGTGGTGAAAATTATTCCGGATGCCGACGCCAAACACAATCCAACGCCGATGTCGGGCGAGGGTGGCGAAATTATTACCCAAGCGATCGCGATTAAACATGTATCCGCTGCACAGTTAGTGCCGATTTTACGGCCTTTAGTGCCACCGCAAGGCCATATGGCCGCGCATACCCAAACGAACACCCTAATCATTGCTGACCATGCGGCGAACATCGCCCGCTTGATGAAGATTATTGAACGCATTGACGAGCCGAGTGGCAGCGAAATTGAGGTCATTCAACTTAAGCACGCGGCGGCGGGCGAAGTAGTGCGCATTCTCAACGCCATGCAACAACAGAATCGTCGGCCAGACCAACAAACGCAGCCAACCGCTTTAGTGGCAGATGAACGTACCAATACCATCTTGATGGGCGGCGATAAAAATGATCGTTTGTCACTCATCGCCATTATCGCCCATTTGGATACGCCCTCGGAAGTGCAAGGTAACACTAACGTTATATATCTGAAATACGCCAAGGCCAAAGATTTAGTAGCGGTGTTAACGGGCGTGGGCACTGCGCAGGCTAAAGAAGCGCAAAAGCAAGGCGCGCCGGGTGCTCCGCCTGCGCAACAAGCGATATTTAATATTCAAGCGGACGAAAGCTCGAACGCCTTGGTGATTACTTCCGCGCCCGATGTTTATCGCTCATTAGAGTCGGTGGTGCGTAAACTGGATGTGCGCCGTGCGCAAGTGTTAGTGGAAGCGATTATTGCCGAAGTGGCAAACACCAAAACGGCCGCTTTGGGTGTGCAATGGGTTGCGGGCGGCAGTAACCCAGGTAGTAAACCGATAGGACTTTCGCAGTTCGGCCCCAACCCTATTGGCGGTATCGCGGCCTCTATTATCGCAAAAACGCCCCCCAACATTGGTCAAGGCTTGACCTTAGGCATCGGCAAACTTGGTGATAACGGCTATGGTTTCGGCGCAATCATTAGTGCATTAGCCGCCGATAGCACGGCCAATTTGTTGTCGACACCTAACATTCTCACCATGGATAACGAAGAGGCGGAAATTTTCGTTGGTCAGGAAGTTTCGGTTCCAACAGGCAGTTTTACCACCGCTGGCACGGCCGGAAATTCCACCAACCCCTTCACCACCTTCAAGCCAAAGCAAGTGGGCGTGCGCTTGAAAGTGAAGCCGCAAATCAATGAAGGCGATGCGATTAAGCTCGATCTTGATCAAGCGGTGGATTCGATTACCGCCGGAAACGCCGGTGAGGCCAGTTTGGTCACCAGTACCCGCACCATTAAAACCAGCGTGATGATCGACGATGGACAAGTGGTGGTGTTAGGCGGTTTGATTACCGACAACCATAACGAAGTGGTGCAAAAAGTACCTTTCCTGGGTGACTTGCCTTTAATAGGC
>JANOTC010000352.1:0-11581 GCA_031416175.1 Gammaproteobacteria bacterium | reverse complement strand
CAGTTAGAGAAAAACGGGGCCTGTGCGGCCCCTTTTTTGTTGAGTAATTTACTTGGGTGCTTGGCGCCAGATTTACGCGGATTTCGACAGCCGGTAACATGCCTCGCCATTTCCACGAATTCAGCAAGCGAAATATTGTGTCGCAATAGAATCCGCACCAACGGCCTAAGCAGTTGAATCGTCGCTTTTGTCAGTTTTTTCCTCAACTCGTCCATGACGGGAATATATTCCCGTTGAAACAGCCTGTCAACTACAGCGTAGAAATTAGTTACGAACTTACTAAGTTCGTCCCCAATATTTTTTCACCTCACCGACTGCTTTTTCATTAAAGCGCTCAAAGCATCCGTAAGAGTGCCCACTTGTTCAGTGGACAATGCACCACCTACTAATTCTTGGATGGCGTTGCCGTATATTGGCCACATTTTTTTCTTGAGCTGCAACCCTTTCTTAGTCAACGTCACTATATTGCCTCGACCATCGCTGTCGCAGGAATTTCTACCTAAAGAATATTTCGAAATTGAACACCTGCCGGGAGCAATCAACATTCCTCATGATGAAGTAAGTACAAAGGCGCCGCTCCTCGTCCCGGAAAAGAGCGGCACAGTGATAGTTTACTGCGCTAATTTGCTATGCCAAAACTCCCGTATGGCAGCCGAGACGTTCAGACAAATGGGCTACCACAATGTTCTGGAATATGCAGAAGGAAAAAAGGGCTGGAAAGAAGCGGGTTTGCCGCTTGAAACCGCAAACTAGGACATATCATGTAATAGGCGGCTTTATGGAGGGTGCTATCGCACAATAGCACTCTCCGCTATATCAACACGCGCTCGCGGCTTCATGTCCGCGCCCCTACTCCTACTTCCCATGCGCAATACGCGGCCAATACTTCTCAAACACAAAATCAGGGCTGTGCTTCTGCACGTGGCACTGCCCGCACATTTGCGTTGGTTCCCACTTGCTGTTAGCTGTTTTAACTGCCCCGCCGGAGTCAACATGCGAACGCGCCGCACCATGACAGTTCTCGCACTGAACATGCATTAAGTTAGGGGTAAGCATGTCATCCAGGTAGCCACCTGATTGTTCGAAGCCAACTGTGTGGCAGGCGATGCAATCAGGATCAAAAGCTTTGTTAACATCTTGCAGCTTAAAAAAGGCGCCCGCATGTGGGCTGTCGCGCCACTTAGCATGTTCGGCGGCATGGCATTGTTTGCAACTCTCCGCACTGGCGTACGGTGTTTTTTCGCCCTTAATTTGCGCACGCAGGGCGGTTCGTTTTTCGTAATCGGCTTTTACCTTCGCATTGTACTCGTCATACCACGCCGTCATACGCGGCGCATCACCGACTTCCGGCGGCAACGCAATCACTTCGTGCCCGAATGACACAACACCACCCTGCGCGTCTAACACTAAGTCCAACACGCCAATCCGCATACCGCGAGAACCAGGCTCCAGAAACACGGTTTTACCTATTTTTCTGGGTTCGCCAAATACTTCGTATTTTGCCTTAATGATTACTATGTCAACATTATCTAAAGGCAAGTTCTTTTGCGCTTCCTCCAATGTTAGCGTGCTCGCCAAAATGGTCGTTTGGCCGGTTTGCTTTGCCTGCAAAATCATTTGCGCCAACGCACGTGTATCGTCCGACGCACTGGTTTCATGGCCCATGCCTTGTGCAGGATTTGACTTGGGATCAAACCAGTTGAAAAAACTGACACGACGACCCGCGTGTTCGATCATCTTACTCTGCGCGAGGCCCAAGTTCGATGCGTTACTCGCAACAAGCGGCAATGGCTGCATACGCAGGAAATCTGAGCCATAACCCAGATCGCGCCACTGCACACCTACGGCGTCAAAATTAAGCGCTTCAAACCCCTTTAGAATATATTCACTTTTCAGCTTATCTTGTGGCATCTCGCTCACAAGCAAACCGCCCGCCGAAACAAGAAACAGATCCGGCGATTTTGCCCGTAATTGATCAGTAACACGTACAATACGCTTGATTCCGCCTTTGTTACCGCCCTCGCTGCATCCACACGGTTCCAACTCGCCATCAAGGTTACCGCTGTATACCAGCGTAATCTTTTCAGCAGGCTTCTTGTCCACTGGGATCGCAACGCAACCCAACGTAAGCACTAAAACCGATGCAATGAAGACACCTAATGCGCGTAACATAACAATCCTTACTATTGCGAAAACTCAAGCGTATCTTTGATGGCGGCAATTCCGAACTCAGCACACTTTTCATCTGTGTCGGGGTCAGCTCCGGATACAGCCACGCCCCCATAGAATTTTCCGCCTATGCTAATCGGAACACCCCCCACTATGAGCAAAAGTCCTGGCGCAAAGTTCAAATCTGTACGGGAAGCCATCTGCGAGGTCGGCACTTGTAATGTCGCCGCCGAATAGGCTTTCATCTGGCTGACATTGATTGTATGTGGACCAGAGAGCGGATTGCGCAAAAATGCAACCAAGTTACCTTCGCGACCGACCACAGCGGCGGCGACCTTATACCCTCTTCGTGTACAGTCAGCCAGAGCGGCAACCACCACCGTGTTAGCCAGCTCCGGTGAAAGGGACTCTAAGCTCAACGTCGACGGCGCGGGATCCGCATAACTCGCCAAGGCAAACGTCAAGGCCAAAAACCCAACCGGAAGGCACTGCTTCTTCAACATATTCACTACTCCTGCGCTAAAACACCTAGTCTGCTGCGGTACGACGTTTCTGTCCACGTAAAGTGGATCGAACACTATGATTCGGGGATCGTTTCATGGCATCATAGCAGGCTAACAGTGCTTTCTATATTGAAAGAATACAAATAACAATTGGGTATTTCGATGAACCAGTTTTCCGGCATTAAAGCCCGCCAAGGCTTTGATCCTCGTCGCACTTTTGGCGTTACGCTGTTGCTCGCGCTGTCTGCGTTCCCAGTGAATGCCCGTTCTGCTGCGCCTCCATCACCCTTAACCGAGGGATTTCCCACCAAAATTACATTAAACGTGGCAGAAAATGCGCGCAAGGCCACGCTTTTCTACCGCACGGTGGGCGTGCAAGAGTACAAGAGTGTCACGCTCCGACGTAGTAACGGTAAATGGGAAGCCCAGTTGGCGGGTGAGAACATTCTCCAGCCCGCCATCGAATATTTCATCCGTTTTACCAACGATTCCGGTTCAGTCGCGACGGATCCCATGGAATCCCCTCACTACAATCCATACCGACTCGCCGTTGTTTCCAATACCACCGCGACGATATTGATTAACGAAGTTTTGGACCCCAACGACACGCTCAATATTTCATTGCCCGTGGGCGTCGAGACAAAAGCCTTACGGCTTTGGGTTGACGACCGCGATGTAACCGAAGCGTCCAAATTCGCAAAAGGGCATGCAATCTATCTGCCGCTCGAACGCCTCACAGACGGCACACATGCACTCAGGCTCACAGGCGCCGATGGCAATGTCCTCGCTACCGGCGAGTTTGTAGTGCGCGCCGAGAAGAACGCCACTAGCTCCCTGAAGGTCGAAGTGCAAGCCTACTCTAGCCTAGCCTACCAGGGCGGTTTGGTGTCGGAAGGCCATAGACTCGTCAACGATTTATTTGCGGATACACATATTGACGCGGCGGCCAAACAAAACGATCTTTCCCTTTTTGCGCGTGATGTTGACATATATTATGCCCACCGGGACTCCACCGCGCTCTCGATGGCAAGTGGCTTTACCATAGGTGCTAGCAATGGCGCGCAAACGTTTCGTTACGGAGACATCGCCCTGGACCATGAAATGCCCTTAGTTATCGGCTCGGCGGTTAGGCGCGGATTTCACGTCAATGTTAAAACCGACACCTTGCACGCCAACGTCTTTCTGGTCGGTGCGAACCCAGCCATGGGCTTTACTGCTGCCCCACTTTACGAATCTGGGGGTGAATTATACGGCGCCACGGTCAATCCAACTTGGCCTTCGGATTCAAGCACACATCTTTCATTTTCGCTGGTAGGCGCGGACATTCAACGGCATGGCAGCGTTGGCCTTTATAGTTCGCAACCGGGTGCGAAAGGATTCAACTTCGGAACACGCGCCCAAACGGACAAATGGGGCAATCATTTCGATCTGCAATGGGCACTCTCTAGCATCGACGCACACCGTCCCGGCTCCCCCGGCACGCTGCGCAGCACTGCTTTCGATCTGAGTATGCAGCGCCCAATTAAATCAATAGAGGTACACGGCAAGCTGTGGCGCTATGGCGCGAGTTATTTCACCATTGCCGATCCTTTATTAATAGGTGACCGCAGCGGTTGGGAACTTGGCGCAGCCCAACAAGGCACGTTGTCTTGGGCGTTAACAGGCGGTAGCCTGCACAATAACGTCGCAAAGGAAACGTCGCGTCCGATCATTGAAAGTGCGCGAGCCAGCGCTCAAATGGGCGTTAACGTGCGCGAACTTCCATCACTTTCTTTGACACTCAGCCGCGCCAATCAAACAAGCCATACTGAACCGAACAGTTTTACGCGCTTAAACAATCACGTCGATAGCGTAGTCTTCGCCTCTGGGTACTCCGGGCCAGGTTGGAACATCGCCTTGAGCGCAGGCCAATCTCAGTTAGATGATCGCGGCACAGCCAACCACGATCTCAGCGCACGTAACTATGTGTTACAGGCCCACGTCAGTCCGGCTGAAATTAAATTTGGCGGCACCATTGCGTCTACTCACACTAACAATTCACTAAAGTCTAAACGTACCCTCATGACAGCCGGTGACGCCTCCCTACCACTCGGGAGCGAACGCTCCATTTTGCAAGCGCAAGGGGTCATCTTGCAAGGCGACCTTGACGGCCAACTTGTTCGAATTGGCGGAATCATGCGGTGGACATGGTTGTTGCCACGCGACTTCAGCGCAAAGAATCTTTTCGGTGCGGACGCGCGCCTCACCGTCACAGGAAATCGCGGCCCGTCTATCGACAGCAGCTCGGGATCGACGCAGCCCATTGAGTCGCGAATATTAATCGGATTCGTACTTGGCGCCCCCACTCGCTTGGCCTGGCCGGAGATGGCGCCATGAAGCGGTTTAGCCAGGTCGTGAGCGTTTTATTCTTGATGTTCCTAACATGGGCAAACGCGCGCGCTGTCGATTTAAATTTGATCGTGAATGGCGCGCAACCCAGTGCGGCGTCGCCCGCCGTCAATATACAACGCGTGGAGTTGAGTTTTTCCCGAGGTGGCCCGAGTCCAAGCGTGGAACTAAACCAGCCCAATTTCTTTGCACAAGCAAAAATTCGTTATCAAGGAAACGGATTAGTCACCGTGCGCTGGCTCGTTGATGGTTATATGCTCTCGCAGCAAGCGCAAATTTTGAATTTCGAGGGCGACTTAACCCTCCGCTCGGACCACGCCGGACTGAGCCTGCCAACCCTGCAACCTGGGATACATGTCGTTCAGCTGCAATTGGAAACGGTCGGCGCCCCAAGCGCGATTATCCCGCCAATTCACTACACTGTGGCCACACACGTTGTGGCAACCGTCGTAGAAAAATTACGGACCCTTGAACCTAAAAACGACGCGATAGTCGAGGCGTCCTCCCTTGAGTTTCAGTGGAACAGCGGCGCTGAGTTTTCCGGCTATCGTTTGGAGATTGAGCGAATCACGTTGAGCAAAGATCGCAGTCCGCCGAAAACAATTCAAGCCGAAACTCGCCGCACACGGTATACGCCGACGCCCGCCCAGTGGTTAGCAATAATCCCGGGTGACTATCGATGGCGAGTACAAGGAATTGCCCCACGTGGAAATGAATTCACAGATTGGCAGACCGTGCACGTAACGCCGCCCACTGTGAAGCCACGCTTGATTATCACTAATGTTGCGCGCGGTAAGGCCGGGGAAATTAATTCGAACGGGCTATTATCCGCTGAACCGGCACCGACGCCTTCGCCGCAAGCACTCGATTTGGCCGTTACGCCGGATGAAACCCTTTCTCTACGCATTCGCCTCGATAACCAGAGTCCAATCCCGACCAACGGGGCAATGGTGGAAATCGCAGACACGCGGGGCATAGTCACTCGACAAGGTCTACCCCCTATCAAAGAAAATCAATTTCTAGAAACCAGCCTCCCTTGGCGGGTGCCTACGCGCACCCGCGGCGGCACCCTCTATATTCGCATTGTCGGTGCAGATGCCACCCAACTGGCAATGACTTCGCTAACATGGAGTGCGTCTAATGCAATTGCGCTCGAAACGCTCGATTTTCGCGAACGTGCCGTCCCCGCTCTTCCCAAGCCGGTGTTAGCGGAGCCGAGCTCATGCCCGAAAAGCGCAGGGCCACTCGGCGGCGCGAGTAGCAGCGGAATGGTCATTGATGTTAGTCGTGTATATACCCAAATAATGGGCGTTGTGGTCGCCAGCGGCGATGAAACAAAAGTAGCCACGAATCCAGTGCTGCTCGCCGATGAAGGACAAGCCTTACGGGCCAGCATTTATTTGGAAGACCGAGGTCTGTTTGATCTGCAAACGGCGAAATGGAAGACCTGTCGCGAAAACGTCATCGACACGCTGCAAGCCAGCGGACTTAGCTCGCAAGAATTTATCGAATTGCAAGATCAGGTAACAGTGTGTCGAGAAGAAGCGCGCACAGACGCCTGCAACAAATTATCCGCACGCTACAACGACGTGGTCCGTGCGCTGGGGGGCAGCGTCGATTTGACTGCGGACCCGCCCGACTCCATTCCGCTTGAATTAGTCGCCTATCCGATGGACGATGTTGGGATTAAATCGGCGCCTGTTTCGCTCGGCATCCTACGCCTGCATCAAGGCGAAAAATCAATCGTGCGTAGCCCCGTTTGGCGCGCCCCGCGAAGTGGGCGTTATCTAATTAGCCTACATGGCTTAGGTCACGGCGCCGTGCTAATTGCGCGCGCCAGCAACGGCTTACCCACGCGACTCGATATGGCTGGATTTCAATTACAGGTCGTCAATTACGATGCCAATGCATCGCTTAATCATTTGACTGGACTCGCAAAAACAACATGGCGCGACGATGCCTTGGCCACCGATTTAACGGTTCGCTTTGATGTTACCAACTTTGCGACCAACAAAAACCCGCTGCACGGCCAAGTCACCCGTGGACAAGCCAGCTTAGCCCCCAACTCAACGAACAGGATAGCGCCGAGCGGACACCGCTTGGATTTGCAGAAATTGGAACTCACTGCGGATCGCGCAAAATCGACGCTGCGCTATCGGTTTCCCGCCAACCTAGCTGGCGACCACCCCGGTGTTTTATTAACCGACGTCAACATAGTAAACGGCGGTGAATTTATTGTCGAAAAGACGCTGGGAAGCGACGTGTCAGCCATTCCATTTTCCGCAGGTAATGGCAGCATAAACTTGGCCGGATCAACGCTCATCCTAGATCTATCGAACCACCTTACCAATAATCGGTTTGGTGAAGACCAACCACTTACTTTTGTCAGCTTGCTTGATGCGCCAATTCGAATTCGTGCTTTTGCCTCGGCGCTTCGTAACGACGGCTTTTTGACCGGTCGCGCTCCCGCACTCCAGTTGTCTGACGCAGGCGTCACTGGATTCGGTATTGAGGCGACGACAGCGAGCGCGAATTTGGCCAACGGTGCTCAGCTCTCAATCATCGGCGGCACATTCGACATCGTCGAGAATCGCCTGAGTGGCGTAAATCTTTCTGGTGGTTATCGAGAATCCGAGGTAGCGGGAAAACGCCAAGTCTTATTTCAAGCCTTGAAACGCGTAACGACGTCAACGTCTGTCGTCTTAACGAAGCGAATCCTACCAGGCTATACCTCAGAAATGTTAGACGCAAACGCACCCAACGCCCCTACCCTGCGCGTCGTTTGGCCAGGTCTTGATGCGGAGTCAAATGCGGCCATGAACGCAGGCGCCTACGGCCTAACATCTACTGAGATTGGCCGGGACGTGTTGACTGGCCCCATACTCTCTGCCGAAAAAGTGAGTATGCCGAATAGACCCGACCAAACATCTAAGGAAATTGAGACCGGCGTAAAGCCGTACTCGGTGCGCGGTCGAGTCGAACAAAAAGGTGACAAAAAGGCGCAAGTGCGTTTCAGGCAAGATTCCGCCTCTTCTCGCCCAACACTTGGCGAGAACACAGCAAGCGGCGAATACCAAGCAAACCTATCCGATGGAACTTGGCTCGGTTCCGCCTGCAGCGCAGATCGAAATTACGATCCCAATGTTTGGCGAATTACCTTTGCAGGCGCCAACGCGGTTTCGCTGGACGAGCTTCCCAACCGACAGCCCGTCATTGAACAAATTAGCTCTGGACGTTGGCGCCCCGGCCAAAGAATTAATATTAGCGGACACGGTTTTGGCTGTACCGGCTCCATCATAATACACGTTACGCCTGAGCCAACGCGTTTATTGCGTTCGCCCACAGTCCGAGAACTTCGCATCGAAGTCACCGACTTTCTCGAACGCGATGATTCCCACGTGAGCTTCTTATTGCCCACATTGCCCAAGCTTGCCTATGGTACCGTGGCCGCGCTCGGGGCCGACGAGCTGCCGCCTGTGATTGTCAGCTCTGGAAATGGGAGCCTCGTGTTTGAAAATACTGAGATGTTTAGTGAACCGCAGTTGTTCACCTACGATACCGAAGGGACCGCGCAATGATTAGTCCGACGAAGACAATCAGCCTTTTCTTAATGACTGTCGTCATGCTGACCAGTTGTAATGTGTGGGAGCAACCTTTTGCTAACGGTGATGGCGACGCGCACATCACTGTCGCATGGCCACAACCTGCTGTTAGCTCGTTAAAGGCCAATGAAGTCGACAAATCCGCTTTGCCACCGGAAATATCCTCCATTGGCATAATCGTTCTTGACAATGAAGGTCGAAATCTCGCGACGGGGGAGCTTTTCCGGGGCGTAGCCAGTTTGACCCTGTCAGTTCCGGCTGGCATCCCCGTCGATATCATCGCCGAAGCACGTGCAGGCAGCGAAGTATTGTTTCGCGGATCATCAACCTTAGGTTCACTAACAGTGGGCGAAGCACGCGGCGTACGCCTACCATTACAAGGAAACGTTGCGCTCGATTTGGATACGCCACAAACCGCATTTGGGGCGGGCGGCAATGTTGGCAAGCTGACAGTGCACGTACAAGGACTCAAAAATACCAAGGTAAAATGGTACGTAAACGGCGTTGAAAATGGTAATCAAGACGTTGGCGTCATTGACGAAGAGGGCGTTTACACGCCGCCCCCTAAGGGCGCAACGAACAAGACAATCACCGTGAGAGCCGAACCTCTCGTGGCACCATCATTTGGCCGGGAAGTGGTGTTCCGATTGGTTGATGGTGATGTCAGTGTTCGGCAAAATTCTGTTTTTATCAGTGGCAACGAAATTGATCCCGATCCAAGCAACAATGCCTTTGTCGAAACAACAACTCTCGTGGATGCTCCGTAATTTATGTTAGCTAAGCGCACCCATCAACTTTCTTGGCTGGCACTGCCTACCCTGCTGGCGAGTTTCCTGTGTCTCAATACCGCCTGGGGACGGGACTTCGTCGTCAACAGTGTCGACAATGCGTTGGATGCTAATCCCGGCGACGGCGTGTGCGAAACCGCAGCAGGTAACACGACCTGCACGCTACGTGCGGCCGTGGCAGAAATGATGATCAATCCAGGTGGCAAAATTACGCTACCGGCTGAAACTTTGTGTTAAATACTGGCGCGAACAATGGACCGCATGGCGCCCTCTTAATTGACGGCGATATAAGCATCGATGGCGCCGGTACCGCCGAAACGATCATGGATGCCAACGCACTGAGTCGTTTAATACAAATTAGGCGGCGTTCAGGCACGGTCGCCATTCCTAACGTCAAATTATCCAACATGAGACTGCAAAATGGCGCTACGTTTTCTAGCGCCGACGAAAACGAACGCGACGGCGGCGCCATCGACATTCGATCCGGGCAAGTGACCATCACGCATGTCAGTTTCTTGAATAATCACGCCTATCGGCAAGGCGGCGCAATCAATAGCAGCAGCCGGCTAGAAATTAAAGGCGCGACATTTGAATCGAACTCCGCAGGCAATTTTGGCGGCGCACTCGCGAGTAACGACGCCTTGTCTGTCATCAATAGTGAGTTCAATGGCAATCATGCTTTAGAAGGCGGCGCCATCGCTATTGCCGCAGGTAATGCCTCCCTAACGAGCAGCACTTTTATCAATAACGATGCACTCGATCAAGGCGGTGCTCTGTTCGTCGTGGACGGCAACGTGACCGCAGCCAATTTAACACTCGTATTCAACACAGCAGATACGCATCAAGCGGCGGGCCTGGGCTTGATGGGTGGGTCGACAACGCTCAGTAATAGCATTGTCGCCTTCAACACGAACAGTGACGGCGTCGCACGAAATTGCAGCCCCAACAAATTACCCGTAGACGGAGGCCACAATCTACAGTTTCCAGCGGCGAGCTGCGGCGCCACCATCGCCGTGATTGACCCAAAACTCGGACATTTCGGTGACAACGGCGGCCCCACCCGTACGCTATTGCCGCTTTCTCTAAGCCCGGCCATTGATGCGATCGAGTTCAATGCCTGCTCATTAACGGACCAGCGTGGCGTTACCCGTGTCGATGGCGACGGCAATGACCGTACCGCGTGCGATATTGGTGCAGCAGAATACACACCGCCACAGGCACCTAGAGCCGATCTTTCGGTGACGGTATCTGACTCTGTCGATCCCGTGTTTGGCGCCGGCGACATCACCTATACCATCACTGCATTCAATAAAGGTCCGGCACCGGCAACGGGAGTCATCGTTAGCTACACCTTGCCAGACCGCATGAGCCTGGCTCTTTCTCCCCTCGGGTGTACGAACAGCGCCAAAATCATAAAGTGCAATGTGGGCGATTTGGCGGTGAACGCTCAAAGACAATTTCAATTTCTTGTTAGGCCTGCGCTCGATACGCCCTCCACGGCGACGAGCCGCGTTCCGAAGCTAAACGCTAACGACATTTCTGTTCAAGAGGGCAATAGTAGCCGTAGCGTAGCTAATTTTACGATAAAACTTTCCCCCGTTGCCGCCCAGCCCGTCACCGTAGACTATTCGGTGACAGGCGGTACCGCGAATGCGGAAACAGATTTTGTAGCGACATCAGGCAAGCTGACGTTCTCTCCAGGTCAATCACAGCTCCAAATTCCGGTCACCATTAATGGCGAAACCCGCCGTGAGCCAGACGAGACATTAATCCTCACTCTGACAAATCCAGTAGCGGCTTTGATAGGAAAAGCGAGTGCCATTATGACCATCAAAAATGATGACTAGCCGACTCTCACTTCCTGTTACTTAAAATTCCCAACGTCCACCAAAGGCCACATTGTAGTCACTGTAGCCGGTCTTGCCGCGCGTTGTTTCATATTGCAAGAACGCCGTCGCGCCGCCCGGTCTAACCCATGTCGAACCCACGCCATATCTGAAATAGTCGCGGTCGACTTGTTCCGTTTTAAAGCTAAAGGTAGGGTTGAAACCACTACCCGGCCCGTTAACGAAGGACCCTTTAATGATGCCCGCGTCTCCGGCGAACTCATGATCCCAGGTCACGCGCACCT
>JANOTC010000351.1:0-3578 GCA_031416175.1 Gammaproteobacteria bacterium | reverse complement strand
CTCGCTTGGTAAAAGCAAAGGTGGTGAGCTGAATTTAATTGCTAACACTAAACAGGTCGGCGCGACGTGGGTTTTTGACGACGACACCGTTCCCTATCCAAAAATGGCGTACGTGCAATACGATTCATTATCCGGCTGGTCAGCACCAGACTTTTTCACGCCTGTGTTAGCATCGGGAGGCTTGTCAACGCTGAGCCATGTAAGCAATGCAGGCGTATCGGCCGTCCTATCCGAAAATGGGACCGTATCGATAGTCGCCGATTCGTTCACAAGTCCAACGAATGGATCGCCGATCTTGGCCCAACGCGATCCAATTAAAGGTTGGCGTCAAACAAATTTCCCTAGTCAGGGATTTGTTTCCAACGCATTCCTCAACGCATCGGGTACCGCCGATTCAGTCCAAGCATTGTGGTCAGAAGGACTCTCGTCATCGGACAGACAGGAAGTTTTCTACGCATATTCGAACGGAAGCTGGAGCCCGCAACGCATTATTACAGCGCCCAAAAAGGGCGACGTCGTCTTCGACGGGCCGCTCGGCCTACCAAAAGACGGCAACGCAAAAGGCCAAGTAATGGTCGCGTGGAATGAACAGGTTTACACCAACCTAGACGCAGTGCGGCAAATGCGCGTTAATTGGTATGACCCAGCGAAGGGCTGGGGTACACCCATCGATATTGGTTACCCAATTCCGGCCAACTATGTAAGCCTGCCTGGTAAACCCATAAACGATGTTATTAGTTTGATGCGCGTGAGTGTGAACGAGTCTGGGCAAGGGGCCGTCGCCTGGGTGGATTCATCGGGCATTGAGCAAACATTAAATATCGTTCACCTCGACAGCACTATGTCTGTTGTACAACAAGAAATCGTTGCGTCGACCGATCCTGCTTTAGCTATATTTTCAGCGTTAAATGTTCGCGTAGACAATCTGGGGCGGACGATTTTGGTATGGGATGAAACCGCATTGAACGCGGCAGACGAAATACATCGCATCAAATTGGCTACGCATCATAGCAAGGGCACCGTGACTCCCCAACCCGTTGTGGCGCCGCAAATCCCGCCGAAACCCGTTTCGAACGTGCTTCATCCAAGCGCGGACTGGAGTCCTAATGAAACCGCTTTTGCGTTTCCCGATAAACAAGAGTGGCGTGGTTTAATGCAGCCCCTGAATGTGGCAACCGTGGCAGGTAGGCCGTCTATCGTCATTCACGTGGATAGCTCTCTTGACCCGGCAACACCTTCAAATATAGTCACGGTGCGCGCGTTGGTTTCTAGTCCTACAGCAGGTATATGGAAGGAACAGGTTCCGTTCGCAACCTTTGCGCCTGACAACCTCGCGCGAGTACACATGGTCAGCGACGACAAATCGGGTTATCTGTACGCACTTTGGGTTTCACAACAAAAACTATATCTCAATGCTCAATTGTCTCAGGGTGCTTGGGGTACGCCACAACTTGTCACCGGACAGCCTAATAACGCGCGTTTGTTATCCAATAATCAGGGCCATGTGTTCGTTGTTTCAGAGACTGCCACAGACCCTGGCGCCATCGCGGCAAGCGAAGTCCTTGTCGATTCGATGGGTATGTTGACAGTGGCAGCGCCGAAATCGTCCTCTGTCCCTAACAGTAACTTGGCGCATGATCCTGTGATAACAAACCTAGGCGGGATCATCGCATTGAAACGGCAAGGTGGTGCGGCCGGGACGGATTACGTCGTGTCGCAATACGATTATGGCAAAGGTTGGCGGCCAAACGTGAGCAAACCGTTAAGCTTAGCGGAATTTACGCCGCAAACTGCCCGCGTTGCTGTCACAAGCGACGTCAAAATTCTTGTGTTCGCACAATCACAGGTGACGCGTACATTAAAGAGTGCATTTTTACAAACAGACGGTACCTGGAGCACTTGGTCTGATGTTCAGGCTTCGAATGCTGGCAAAGTCGCACTGACAGGCAACTATCGCGTCGGTACCGACAAGCTCGGTGGAATGTATGTGCAGTGGGTAGAAGAATTGATTGGACCAGACGGGGAGCCGCAGACTAATTTAATGTTCACGAGCCTGGCGGCGCAAACCCAAATATGGCAAGCGCCAACAACACTCGCACCCATTAGACACCCAACATTCGACGAAACACCTCAATTGCTCGTCGCCAATGATGGAGCAGCCGCCGCTGTATGGCGGCAAATGATGGCGCAATTCGACAGTGACGTATTTTATGTTAAGAAGTTTCAGCCCGGCATAGGCTGGCAGACAGCGCCCGATGTCGCCGCAAGTTTTGATCTGTACGCCCTAACCTGGCAGAGCGGTCTCAAGGCTGCCATTTCATCGGACAAACAGATTCATTTGTTTTGGGTTAATGCTGCAATGGGTCCCGGGCAGACAACTAGCTATTCCGTGCAAACGGTGCGGAGCGCGTTATAGGTTAGGATGACAGTCTGTTAGTCTTTGTCTTGACGTTTCAAGTCAAAATGGAAGCGGCTACTTGCCGCTTCCACTCGGAATGTGTCAACCTGTCTGGACCACGCTTAAGTCCGTTGTACGCTTTCGGAAAAATGAGTTTTATTTGTGGCATGCGACATCATTTTGAATGAGGAATCGTTACGCCTTGCCGAGTTCTATATTCCATTCCCAGCTTCCTTAGCCAGTTTTATCCGCCGCTTTTCCGATGGCTCTCAGACTATGGCGTATTCGGCCCAATGTTAACGGACCTTTCGCAAATTAAATCACAAGCAGAATTTTGCTATGAGCAAAACTTGGCATAGTAATACCCATCAAAATAATCGCCGCCCTTAACAACATCACGCTTTAAAACGCCCTCCAAACCATATCCACATTTCTCAAGAACCCGCATTGAAGCTTTATTTGGGCCGAGAACCGTCGCGAATAGTTTCTTGTAATTCATCGCTAAGAACGCGAATTCGCTCATCACCTTTAGCGCTTCAGTTGCAAGACCCTTGTCCCAAAATTCCTCGCCAATCCAATAACCAATCTCTGCAGAATGCGCCTTCCAACCAGTTTGTGGCGTAATGCCAACGGTACCCACAAACGCTCCTTCGTATTGGACTACCTTGGTAATCGAATTATTTGCCTTAGATCCGATTTTTATCCACCATTCCGCATCCGCTTTTGTATACGGGTAAGGAAACGTATAAATCATATACCTTGATACGTTTTCATTGTTAGCAAGATCGGCAAGCCGATCAGCGTCAGATAATGTGAAATCTCGCAAAGAAATCATTTTAGATCCACGATATTCCATTCACCGCTATTTCTGTACAATCGCTTTTGCTGATTTGAATAATCCGCTACATCATGCTCCAGCCGTTGGTCAATGACCAAACACATTAAACAAAAGCAGTTTCGACTGTCCACAAACTGTCTCGATAAATGTTAGGGAATCCCGTTTTCTGTGTGCCGTGTCGCCGAGTAGTCGATTCACCAAGTCTGTGGAGAAAAGTCTCTGGCTAACAGGCATACTTATTTCCAGCATAACTTAATATTGCCGCGATATTAAGGCAATTTTAAAGAGTCTTTGTTATTCATTACGTCCACCGGCTGCAGCAGGCTTTGCACCTTGGCGCCA